>DATGTY010000127.1:0-7103 GCA_035301605.1 Chitinophagaceae bacterium
TGTTCAATATCAGGCAAAAGTAAGTCAAACATTCAATAGATTAAGTTTTATTTAAGATTTCCCTTAAATTTGTAACAAATTCTAATAAATGATTGCTTATATAGAAGGTAAAATTACTTATAAATCTCCAACTTGTATTTATTTAGACATCAATGGATTAGGATATGAAGTTCAAATAAGCTTGCATACCTACGAACAAATCCAATCTCTAGAAACATGCAAGCTGCATACGCATTTACACATAAAAGAGGATGCACATACACTTTATGGGTTTTATACAAAAGACGAAAAAGAAATGTTTCTGTCTCTTATATCGGTATCCGGAGTAGGCGCAGCCACCACACGCGTTATTCTTTCAGGAATGAAACCTGAAGAGATACAAGCTGCCATCCTGGATGAAAATGTTAAGATGTTGAAAAGTGTTAAGGGAATTGGCGTTAAGACAGCTAAAAGAATCATCCTGGATTTAAAAGATAAATTAACAAAAAATACTATTGTTTCTACTGATTCTCAATATTCTGTTATATCTTCAAATAATAATATTTCTAATGATGCTTTAGAAGCATTGGTTGCATTAGGAATAAGTAAAAATATGGCGAGTAAAGCCATAAAAAGAGCATTAAAAGCCAATGCCGGAATAGATAATGTCGAACTTTTAATTAAACAGGCTTTGAAAAATATTTAAAAAAACAAGCTTTACCTGCAAAACCTATCCCTTGACGAACCGACTATATAGAATTTCGGGACAATCCCTTTGTTCACTACTATGTTTTTTATGTATATGGACTAATGGCTATGGTATTTCCAAAAATGAAAATTCTTTCAATATTTCTACCATATCTTCTATTCTCGGAACGGATACGACAGCAACGGATACGACCAAGAAAGACACTTTGCATTTCCCCATTTACGACTACAGAGCACCATCTTTTTTTCATTATAAACCCTATTCCATAGACTTAAAGCCCCCACTAATCTATAGGGATAGTGTTCGATACAACCCAAATGAACGTCAATACAATTTTAACAGAGGGAATAGGGCTGCGCCTACTAGAAATGCCTCGGCCTATTCCTTTGACGAATATCTCCACCTCAAAGGCCAGCAACAGGAAAGAAATTACTGGCAGCAACGCAGAAATACCTATACAAATCTCAATCGCATACAGCATAGTCCGGATTTATACTATGGTGCCGATTTATTTAATCGATTATTTGGAGGAACAGCAGCGACTATCAGCCCAAAAGGAAATATGAGTGTCACCATGGGATATGAAAGACAGAATTTCAAAAACCCCATTCTTCCTGAAAGAGCCAGAATCACAGGAGGTCCTAATTTTGACATGGATATTAACCTCAATATCCAAGGACAAATTGGTAAAAATCTACGACTTACCAGCACATACAATACCAATTCAGTATTTTCTTTTGATAAACAAATTAAACTCGAATACACCGGAGACAAAAACAGTATTGTTCAAAAAGTAGAAGCTGGTAATGTCAGTTTCCCACTTCGTAGTGAGCTCATTTCCGGTGTTCGTTCTTTATTCGGAATAAAAACAAAACTCAAATTCGGAAGACTTACCGTAACCAATATCTTCTCTATACAAAAATCTAAAAAGAAAAATATTGTTCTACAGGGAGGAGCACAAACACACAAATTTGACAAACAGGCTGATCAATACCAGGACAATCAGCATTTCTTCCTAAGTCAGTACTTTAGAGATCATTATAACGAAGCAATGTCCACGCTTCCCCATATAAATTCACAAATACACATTACCAGAATTCAGGTCTGGGTCACCAACAAAAGAGGTGCAACCACCAGATCAAGAGATATTGTAGGACTAATGGATTTGGGAGAACATGACCCTTATAATTCTAATATCACTTCCCTAGGCAGTAATCCCATGCCTAGAAATGATGCAAACGATGAGTTTAAAAAGGTGACTTCCAATGCTACTTTCCGAAATTCCGGTCTTGTTATCAATCGATTAAAAACACTAAATTTGGCTCCCGTACAGGATTTTGAAAAAACCTATGCGCGTTTGTTAGACTCTACGGAATATACGGTAAACGATATGTTGGGATATATTTCCTTAAATAGAAAATTACGTCCGGATGAAGTACTGGCCGTTGCTTTCCAATATACCTATAACGGAGAAGTTTATCAAGTAGGAGAATTTGCGAGTAACGTTACGCCCAAGGGAAAATTGGCTCAGCCACAGATCCTTTTCCTAAAATTACTAAAAGCGACTTCCGCTCGTCCTTCTCTTCCAATTTGGGATTTAATGATGAAAAACATCTACTCCATCGATAATTTTCAAGTGAATAGAGAGGATTTTCATCTGGAAATATTTTATCAGGATCCCGGCGGTGGAGAAAAAAGATATTTACCTGATGCACAGGGCATGTATAAAGGCAAAATGCTGCTTTCTATTCTTAATCTAGATCGCTTAAACAGTCAGAATGATCCACAACCGGATGGGGTTTTCGACTTTGTAAACGGCTATACTATTGATAAACGCCGGGGATTCATCATCTTTCCGGTACTGCAGCCTTTCGGTAGCGCTTTAGACAAAGTATTTAATGGAGATTCTGTTCTGGCAGGTAAGTATAAATACCAAAAACTGTATGATTCTACACTCACTATCGCCAGACAGTTTCCTCAAAATAATCGTTTTATCATTCGAGGCTCCTATAAAGCCAGCTCTTCCTCTGTCATCTCTTTAAATGGATTTAATATTCCCAAAGGTTCAGTAACTATCACGGCAGGAGGTCAACAACTCATAGAGAATGTGGACTACACCATCAACTATTCTATGGGAACCGTACAAATAACAAATGAAGCTATTCTCAACTCAGGCTTGCCTATCAATATTCATTACGAAGACAATGCCTCTTTTGGTCAACAAACCCGAAACTACTTTGGGATGCGACTCAATTATAAAGTAAACAATAAACTCACCCTTGGCGCTTCCCTCATTCGCATGACAGAAAAACCTTATTTCAGTATTGTCAGCTACAATCAGGATCCTATCGCCAATACCATTGGAGGAGTCGATTTTAATTATCGTTCTGATCTGCCGGATCTCACCCGTTTTATAAACAGCCTTCGTAAAGAAAAGACACAAGCCGAATCCCATATTACAGCTTCCGGAGAAGTAGCGCGTCTCTTTCCGGGACATTCAAAACTCATAGGGAAAGGAAGCCAAGGAACAATATACCTAGATGATTTTGAGGGTGCTTCTTATTCCTATGACTTACGAAATCCTTTTAACAGCTGGCATCTAGCTTCTACACCGCAAAAAGCAACCGATCCAAATGGAAATATTCTATTTCCTGAAGCTTCCTTAACCGATTCTTTAAAAAATGGATATAAACGTGCTTTACTTTCATGGTACTCCATCGAGCCTGAATTAATAAGCGGAGAAAGAGGAACACCGGAATATCTACTTTCAGATAAGGAATCCTATCTTGGACACTATGTAAGACAGGTCAGACAACAGGATGTTTTTCCCAAAAAGAGTGTAGATTACGGACATAGCTTTCTTAACACACTGGATCTTGCCTATTATCCTAAACAAAGAGGACCATATAACTATGTCACAAACCCGACAAAAGTTAACGCAAAAGGAAAACTAACACAGCCTGAAAAAAACTGGGGTGGTATTACCAGAACAATTAACAACACGGATTTCGAAACTTCCAACGTTCAATACATTGAGTTTTGGGTGATGGATCCTTTCATTAATGACCCCAATGCACAAGGGGGCGATCTTTATATTAATTTAGGGAACATTTCCGAAGATGTTTTGAAAGACGGTAAAATGGCTTTTGAAAACGGCATGCCAAAGCCGGCACAACAAGCACAAAAGACAGACACTTCCGTTTGGGGAAGAACACCCCGTTTTCAGGAACAAATAACGAATGCCTTCGATAATGATCCGGAGGCAAGGGCATATCAGGATGTTGGTTATGACGGACTCGGTACTGAACAGGAGAAAGTATTTCACAAAGCCTATTTACAAGCATTATTACAAACTTTTGGTGCGAGTTCTGAAATATATCAGAAGGCAGTAAATGATCCATCTAATGATGATTATCATTTCTATAGAGGCAAAGACTATGATGAGAAGCAACTTGGCATCTTAGAACGCTATAAAAGATTCGACATGCCCGATGGCAACTCTCCAATTGCGTCAGGGAACCAAAGATCTCATGCCGCCACAAACCGCCCGGAAACCGAAGATATTAATCAAGACAATACGCTGAATGAAACCGAAGAATATTTCCAATATACCGTTAACATGCAACCAAACATGCAGGTTGGAGAGAATTATATTGTAGATAAAATAGAGGTTCAACCTAATCAAGAAAGAGGGCCGCTCACCACGGAAACATGGTATCAATTTCGAATTCCTATACAGGATTATAGTGATAAAATAGGGAATATTCCCGATTTTAAATCCATCCGATTTATGAGAATGTTCTTGACAGGCTTTCAGGATAGTGTAGTGCTACGTTTTGCTCGACTAGGACTGGTTAGAAATCAATGGCGAACTTATCAATACCAATTAGATACCTCAGGAGCTTACATCCCCATCGATCCCAATAGAGAAGCCAACTTCATTGTATCATCTGTCAACTTAGAAGAGAACGCTTCAAGACGTCCGATTCCTTACGTGATTCCCCCGGGAATACAACGTCAAACACAGTTAAGCCAAAATAATGTCAATCAATACCTTAATGAGCAATCTCTTTCTTTAGAAATAAAAGAACTGAAAGACGGGAAAGCCCGTGCAGTATTCAAAAAAATGGATGTAGATCTCAGAAAATTCGGGAGACTACAGATGTTCATTCATGCAGAAGCTCCTCAGGGTAATTTACAAACTCATGATGGAGAGCTTCAAGCAGTTATTCGCATAGGAAGCGACTTTATAAATAACTATTATGAATATCGGATTCCTCTAAAACTGACCGATCCCGATAATTTATTAAATCCCAATACCATTTGGCCGGATGCAAACGCAGTGGATATTAACTTGAATATGTTTCCCAGATTAAAACAAAAAAGAAATCAAACGGGTGCCTCGGTAACCGACCCCTACACCATAGAAGATAACAAAGGCAATTATGTTACTGTCGTAGGAAACCCCAGTCTTGGCAGTGTAAGACAAGTCCTACTCGGCATCCTGAATCCGGACGAAAACCAAACCGACCTCTCTAATGATCAACTCCCCAAATCAGCAACTGTATGGTTTGATGAATTACGCGTTTCAGACATGGAAGAATCGGGAGGATATGCCGCTACCGGTCATTTAAACCTTCAGGTAGCCGATATTGGAAGTATTCATCTTGCCGGCAGAATGCACACTGCAGGATTTGGCAATGTCAACCAACAATTACAAGAAAGATTTAAGGATAACTTCTATCAGTATGATGTTTCTGCCAACCTGCAGTTAGGAAAACTACTTCCTCAGAATTGGAGGCTGTCTATTCCAGTTTATGCCGGATATTCCCGAACAATAAGCAAGCCCGAATACGACCCTTATGATTTAGATATTAAATTATCAGACAAACTGGATATGGCCAAAAGTAAGAGAGCAAGAGATTCCATTTTGGAACAGGCAGAAAAATTCACTTCCATCACAAGTTTAAATCTTACGAATGTAAGAATCCTACCCGATCCGGACAAAACGACCAATCACCCATGGGCTCCGAGTAACTTCAATCTTAGTTATTCATACAGCAAAATGTATTCCCACAACCCTCTTATTAAAAACGATGTCTTAACAAGAAATCATTTGGGTCTGGGATATAATTACGTAGCACAGGGGAAATTTATTGCCCCTTTCCGGAATCTTATCGGTTCCTCCCCTTACCTAGCACTCTTAAAAGATATTAATATTAATCCGATACCTTCTCTGATTAGTATTCGGGCAGAAGTTGACCGACAATTCGGAGAAACAAATATAAGAAATATTGGAGGGGGAAAATTTTCTATTCCTGCGACCTTTGATAAACATTTTAACTTCGACAGATATTATACTTTGCATTGGGACTTAACAAAATCCATTAACCTGGACTTTCAGGCGGTAAATTATTCTAAAGTAGATGAACCTTATGGCGTCATTAATACTTCCTCGAAAAAAGATAGTGTATGGACAAATCTTTTAAACTTTGGAAGACCCACCATGTTCAACCAAACGGCTACCGCTTCCTACACCCTGCCATTACAAAAATTCCCTCTGCTGGACTGGGTGCAAATCAATCTGAACTATCTGAGCAATTATCAATGGACCACAGGATCATTACTAACGCCATACCTGGGAAATATTATCGAAAATAGCAGCCAAAAACAATTGCACGCTAATTTAGATTTTAACCGACTTTATAATAAATCTCCATTTCTTAAAAAAATAAACACATTCCAATATGGATCAAATGAAGTATCCGAGGAAAATGAAAATACCATTTCCCCGGCACTCAAAGCATTGATGATGCCGCTGCTTTCCATCAAAAGAGTTTCTCTAAAATATAGCGAACGTTCAAGAACTACCTTACCGGGGTATCTGAATGATATTGGTTTCATGGGGCAAAATTGGAAAGTACAGAAACCCGGTTTGAAATTTGCTTTTGGCTGGCAACCAAACAAACAGTGGTTAGATCAATTAGGAGAAGAAGGATGGATTACACAAGATACCACTCTAAACACAAAATACAGACAACAATTTACGCAACAATTTGATATACAAGCTACATTAGAGCCACTCCCCAGCTTGGTTATAGACCTTAGACTGCATAAATCCTTTTCCAAAAATCATTCGGAATTATTTAAAAAGACCGATCGAAATGGACTTTTCCGACATCTTAACCCCTATGATGTCGGGGGATTTGAAGTTTCTTTCTTCTCTTTGAAGACCTTATTTGATCCTATAGATGAAGAAACGGGCGTTTCTTCCACTTATAAAAAATTTGAAAGTTATCGTCATATCATCTCAGAACGTTTAGGAGAAAAAAACCCTTATACCAATGGTGCCACAGATCCGAATAATCCGGACTATGCCAAAGGCTATGGCAAATACGCAGAAGATGTACTGATT
>DATGTY010000128.1:0-2735 GCA_035301605.1 Chitinophagaceae bacterium
CGGAATCTACGTTGGATTTAAGGAGGGAACCACCAAGCAGGATTACCTGGATTATCTGGAAAAAGGAAAGCTGCAGGATATCATGAATTTTGAGGAAGTCAAAACCGGAGATGTGTATTTTATTAAGACCGGATTGGTCCATGCAATAGGGGAAGGAGTGGTATTGGCAGAAATTCAGCAGAGTTCAGATATAACCTACCGAGTGTTTGACTGGAATCGAAAAGATGCAGATGGGAATGAAAGAGAATTGCATACTGAATTTGCTTTGGATGCAATCGATTTTGAGTTTAAAGATTATCATGTATTTCCGAAGGAGCAAACCAATGTTTTTCAGACGTTGGTAAGTAATGATTATTTCAAAACACAGAAATTAAATTTAAAAGGAAAACTTGCGGCAGATTATTCCTCCACAGATTCCTTTGTTGTTTTGATGTGTGTGGAAGGAGAATTAGAAGTCAATGATAAAAACAGTTCGACGGATCTGAAAAAAGGAGAAACCTTATTGCTGCCTGCAGATACAGAAGAAATAGAGCTTAATGGAGACGCGGCACAACTGCTGGAAGTAACAATTGCATGACGGTGAAAAAGTATTTACATATCCAAAGACAGCTTGTCGCATAAAAAATATCTTTGAATCTTTTTAGATTGAGAATCATATTTGCATTTTTGCAGCCTTATTGATATTATATGGAAACCATTTATATTGTCATACTGACAATTCTTATTGGCCTATCGATAACCGGATTAGTGGTTGGAGTCAGTAACGATGCGGTTAACTTTTTATCTTCTGCCTTTGGTTCAAAAGTAGCTTCTTTAAGAACCATATTTACAGTTGCCAGCATAGGAGTTTTAATAGGAGCCACGTTCTCCTCAGGGATGATGGAAATACCCCGAAGCGGGATTTTCTACCCTTCAATGTTTCATTTTAATGAAGTCATGATCATCTTTTTAGCGGTGATTTTGGCGAATATTCTTCTGCTCGATTTCTTTAATTCATTGGGATTGCCGACATCTACTTCGGTTTCCATCGTATTTGAATTATTGGGAGCTGCAGCAGTCTTGGCTTTTTTGAAGATTTATTATCATCAACCCGGATCTACTGAGGTGCTGGATTATCTCAACACTTCTAAAGTGATGCAAATAGTAGTCGGAATTTTGCTTTCCGTATTGATAGCTTTCAACCTGGGAGCGCTTATTCAATACATTTCAAGATTGGTTTTTACCTTTGAATTTGAGCGGAAATTAAAGTATTTCGGAGCTATATTTGGTGGAGTTTCGTTAACGGCTCTGACTTATTTCTTGTTTATAAACGGGCTGACAAGTCTTTCTTTTGTTCCTGAAAATCTGAAGAATTTTATTGATGAGGAAGTGCTGATTGTGATAGGGATATCATTGGTTGTATGGACCGTAGTCTCTCAGATGATCATGTCGGTTTTTAAGAAAGATATCTTAAAGATAATCATCTTAGTAGGAACTTTTTCCCTTGCATTGGCTTTTGCCGGGAATGATTTGGTGAATTTTATCGGAGTTCCCCTGGCGGCAAAAGATGCTTTTGATCTGTGGCATAATGCTTACCTCAGTTTGGGGACTGCTCCGGACGAATTCTTGATGCATGGCCTGAATGAAGAGGCATCGACTACTTCTATGGTCTATCTTTGGTTTGCGGGAGTGATTATGGTACTGACGCTTTGGTTTTCAAAACAGGCAAGGTCGGTTATAGAAACCGGAGTTAACCTTTCCCGGCAGGATGCAACTGGAGATGAGAAATTTGAGCCGAATAACTTGTCCCGGGTGATTGTGCGCTATTCGATTATTATGCTTAATGGGGTTAGTATTGTGATGCCAAGAAAACTTCGCGAACGGGTAGAGAAGAAATTCAAAAAACCGGATTCCTTACTTAATGACAGCAGACTGGATGAACCTGCATTTGACAAAGTAAGGGCATCGGTAAACCTCGTTGTGGCTGCTATTCTGATCTCTATTGGAACTACAATGAAATTGCCTTTATCTACTACCTACGTAACGTTTATGGTAGCGATGGGTACTTCATTGTCTGATAGGGCATGGGATCGTGAAAGTGCTGTTTATAGAGTGGCAGGCGTTTTAAATGTAATAGGAGGGTGGTTTGCCACTGCTTTTATAGCATTTGCCGGGGCAGCAATTTTTGCGGTTATTTTGTGGTATGGTAAAATGCCGGCTGTCATCCTACTTTCGGCTATCGCCGTATTTGTGGTGACCAGAAGTGCGATTCTGCATTCTAAAAAAGCGAAAGAAGAAAAGAAAAACAAGCGATTTAACCGTGAAGAGCTGATTACTATCAAAGAGATTACTTTGGAGATTTCAGATAACATTTCCAAGGTTATTAAGCGAATCAATAAACGTTATGGAAAAGTAGTCGACCATTTGGGTTATCATGATTTAAACAAGCTTAAAAAAGATAAGAAAAAAGTTGAGAAAATAGAGGAAGAGGTAGAAGAGCTAAAAGATAATGTGTTTTACTTTATTCGGTCTATGGAAGAAAACACGATGGAGGCCAGTAAGTTTTATATCTTGTTTTTAGATTATCTCGAAACCATGGTGGAGTCGATTGAAGAAATAGCAGAAGCCAGCTATGAACATGTCAATAACAATCATAAACACCTTAAGTTTAATCAAATCCGTGACCTTAAGAAGATGGGGAATGAAATGACCCTGATGTTTAATGAAATCATTGAAACCTTTGATTCCCGATCATT
>DATGTY010000129.1:0-4719 GCA_035301605.1 Chitinophagaceae bacterium
CCGTTCCGCATTTGGATACCCGAACTATTCGAGGACAGAAAGAATTACTTTTCGGTCCATTTGCTACTTTCTCTACCAAATTTTTAAAGCATGGTTCCTATCTCGATCTACCTGCTTCATTGAGAGCAAACAACGTATTACCTATGCTGAAAGCCGGAATAGACAACCTTTCATTGACAAAATATCTCATCCAACAAGTCAGATTAAAACCCGAACAAAAAATAGAGTCGTTAAAAACATTCTATCCTAATGCGAAACTAAAAGATTGGGATTTAACCAATGCCGGCCAACGCGTCCAAATCATTAAAAAAGATAAAAAAGGAGGTGGTGTATTGGCTTTCGGAACAGAAGTTGTCCATTCTAAAGATGGTACTTTAGCTGCCTTATTAGGCGCTTCTCCCGGCGCATCAACATCCGTCCATATTATCCTTGATGTACTTGAAAAATGTTTTGGGGATATGATTGAAAAAGAAGAAGTGCGGAATGCTATTAAAAAAATGATTCCTTCTTACGGACAATCACTCATTAACAATGAAGCATTAGCCATGCAAACCCGAAAAAAATCTCATGAGGTATTAGGTTTGCAAATTGCCGAAGAAGCCTAAAAAGCCTAAAAAAGAAAAGGATATTTTCTGTTTGAAAATATCCTTTTCTTTTTTTCTAATCACCATTTTTACGAAAAACGCTTCTTCACAATTTTATAAAAGGCCTGAACAGTAGGATCATCATCCTGCCAGCCAAGTTTGATTTTAAGTTCTCTTTTAATCCAATACATGGCTTCATCTATATTTTTACACTTATCAATAGTCTTTAAAGACCTATTGTAAAAAGCTTGATCTTCTCTAAATAATTCATTTACAAAGCTAAATTTATCATTGATGCCAATGGCCTGATTTAATTTTTTTACAGAGGTATTCCCCAGACGGCTACTTAAATCTTCATTATCATTCCTCAGCCTGTCATTTAAAGAAAGTTGTTCGGCTCCATTTAAGGAATCATCAGTAGAACGTCTGTTGCTATTTTTTGAAAAAGCTATATTCGCATTTGAATCTTCATCTCCCCAAAGAGAACTTTCAGTATATTGTTTTTCCTTAGTAACTGCAGCAGCGGGCTCCTTCATGCTAACCACTTCTTCCTTTTCTTCCTCTTTCTCTTCTTCCTTATTTTCCTTATATTCCTTCTCAAAGGAGGGAACCAAATCAACTTCACTGTCCTGTAAAGGGGCTACAGATTCTATCTCAACCGCTTTTATTTCCTGCTCTTCCTTTTCCTCTAAAGCTATATCTTCATCAACATCTGCATTATCAGCTTCTTGTTTCTGCGTTATTTCTTCTGCATAGGGTTTATCTGCCTCTTCTTCAATAGCTTCGTCTTCAATAGCATGATTTATCACAGCGGGTAGAATGACGGCAACTTTGTGGCTTGATAATTCCTCATCAGCGCCATGAACATCTTCCTGCAATCTTCTACATAATTCTCTAGAATAATAATACACCTGCTGAGGAGAATTTTCATTCTTGAACTCCTGTAATTTATCTATGATTGCTACAACTTCATTATCCATCTTAATAACTAATTTTTGGTGGTTGAATACCTAATTGTAAAGGTATTAATATTTCTCAGTTCACACAAATATAATACCAACTCTCCTTCATAGGCAACATGAATAAAAATCAATCTATTGCTACTATATAGGTTTACTTTGAATGCTCAAGAGCCCTTCTCTCCAGATTTAATTATAAAGGTAAAATGTCGCTGTGAAAAATAACTAAACAAGGCCAAAATAATCGCAATAATCACTTTAGAAATAGTGGGATAAAAATGACAAATCTGAACAAAAAAGTGAAGTAATAAATAATTAAACAAAATATTAAAACCTACAATCAAAAGATATCGAATGAGCTGAATCCGACCTCTAATACGGGACTCCGGAAAAACGACATACTTAGACAGCGCAAAGCCTACAGGGAAACTGACACAAAAAGAAATAATGTAAGCTGCAATATATCCACTGATGGTCATAAAGGGTAAATGCACCATTTGTTGATCCACTATAAAATGGAAACTTAAATAAAAGACCAACAAATCCAAACCGGTACTAAAACCACCACATGCTAGATATCTAAAAGTCCGTAACGGAATCCATTTTCTGAAAAAGGGAAAATAAAAAAAATCAATAATATTTAGAATAAAAGCTCGCATATAAGAGGGCGCAAAAGTACCTAAATTAATCACATTTAAAAGTGATATTTTTTATAGATGTTAAAATATTTTCTACTTTTAAGTGAGTAAATTACTTCGGAAAAAGCTATTTTTGATATTATAGCATAAATATATACCTTTGCACTCCGTTAAGAGGAACCTTGTTACTTTTGTGGAGGTGATTCCGTTCCTATTTCTAATTAAAATCCACTATTTAAAAAATTTATCAATTTTGGAAGAAAACAAAAATCTAACCAATCAAAACGCTGAAGAAGAGCAGAAAGAAACAGCGACAACAAATAAATCTGCTGAAGAAACGCCAAAGACAGAAGAATCTAAGGAAGAAACTACGACAACTGACGAAGCTGCTGAAAAAGAAGCACCTACTCCGGAACAGGAAAAAGAACCCGTAACTTCTCCACATGATGACTTTGACTGGTCTATCGACAAACGTCATGTTTCTACTTATTCTAAAGAGGACAAAGAGAAATATGAGAAAATGTATGATGGTACTTTCAAAGATATTGAAGAAGAACAGGTACTAAAAGGGAACGTAGTTAGCATCACAAATGCAGACGCAGTAATCAATATTGGATTTAAATCTGATGGTCTTATCTCTTTGAATGAATTCAGAGATTTACCTGATCTTAAAAAAGGCGATGAAGTTGAAGTTTATGTAGTTGAGAAAGAAGATAGAAATGGTCAGCTACACCTGAGTCACAGACAAGCACGTGTCATCCGTTCTTGGGAGAACATTGTGGATGCTTACAAAACCGGTGAACTTATCGTTGGTACCATTATTAATAAAACCAAAGGCGGTCTTATTGTAGATATCAATGGATTGGAAACTTTCCTTCCGGGTTCACAAATCGATGTCAAACCCGTAACGGATTACGACCAGTATGTAGGTAAAACGATGGAATTCAAAGTGGTTAAGATTAACGAGGCTATTAGAAATGCGGTAGTTTCTCATAAAGCACTTATTGAAAGCGACATAGAAGAACAACGTGCAGAGATTATTTCTAAATTAGAGAAAGGACAGGTATTAGAAGGTACCATCAAAAACATCACCGATTTCGGAGCATTTATCGACTTAGGCGGTGTAGATGGTTTATTATATATCACGGATATCAGCTGGGGACGCATCAACCATCCATTGGAAGTATTACAATTAGACCAAAAAGTAAACGTTGTAGTGCTTGACTTTGATGATGCAAAGAAACGTATTAGCCTGGGCTTGAAACAATTGACACCTCATCCATGGGATACGCTGCCTGATGAAATTCAGGAAGATGCCACCGTGAAAGGAAAGATTGTAAATATCGAAGATTACGGTGCTTTCTTAGAAATCCTTCCGGGTGTAGAAGGATTGATTCACGTTTCAGAAATTAGCTGGTCTTCTACCCCAATCAATGCGAAGGAATTCTTTGATATGGGTACAGAATACGAAGCTAAAGTGGTTACCCTGAACAAGGAAGACCGCAAGATGAGTCTTTCTATCAAACAACTATCTGAAGATCCTTGGGATAAAATCGAAGAAGCATATCCTGTGGACAGCAAACACGATAGTGTAGTGAAAAACATTACACCTTATGGTGTATTTGTTGAAATGGAAACCGGCATTGGTGGTATGGTACATATCTCTGACTTAAGCTGGACCAAACGCTACGGACATCCAAATGAGTTTACCAAAGTAGGGAATGATTTGGAAGTTGTTGTTCTAAGTATCGACAAAGAAAACAGAAAACTATCTCTGGGACACAAACAAGTGGAAGAAGATCCCTGGGATACTTTCGAAGGCGTATTCCCTATTGGTTCATTGCATCAGGGAACCATCGTTCGCAAAGACGACAAAGGAGCCTCTGTACAGTTAGAATATGGTCTGGAAGCTTTTGCTCCCGCTCGTCATCTAAAAACAGAAGACGAAAGAGAGCTTAAGGTTGACGATACCATAGATATCATGATTATCGAATTTGATCGCGATGATAAACGCATCATCGTTTCTCACACACGCACTTGGCAACAAAAAATTGCTGACGAGAAAATCGCAGCAAGTAAAGAAAAAAGAGCGAACGTGAAGAAAACAAAAAAAGCGGTTAAGAACGTACAATCTAAAGTTGAAAAATCTACTTTTGGAGATTTAGATGCATTAGCCGAAATCAAGGAAAAATTGAAAAATCCGAAGGCTAAGAATAAGAATTCATCTGAAGATAAATCCTAGTAGTCAACTTGACTTTTCTACAAGGTGGTCTCTAATCAATAATAGAGACCACCCTTTTTTATGCCTGATTAAACAAAAATAACTACCTTCGAGCATCCTTCTCATCAATGAAAGAGGTATATTTCATAAGCGGTCTGGGAGCTGATAGAAGACTCCTCGAATATTTGGACCTTAAGAACGTCCATGTCCATTATATATCCTGGATTGCCCCTGAAAAGAATGAAACCTGGGAAGCTTACGCACAAAGACTCACAAAGCAGATTATACATCCCCGCCCCATCCTAATAGGTGTTTCC
>DATGTY010000130.1:0-3284 GCA_035301605.1 Chitinophagaceae bacterium
AAGGTAGCCTCACCGATCATCCTCGGCTTTCCTTCTCTTTGAGTTTCGTTAACTACGGGAATATTGTCTGCATTTTTCAAAAAAATATTTATCGAACGAATAGCTTGGTATGTATTTGTCCAATTATTAAATGCATTGCTCGAAGGTGAAAAGACACCGTTGTTTATCTGATTTTCTCCTGATGTTCCATGAGGGCTTTCAGAATCATCAGATGCATTTGTGTATTTGTTCGTATAATCTATCGGTAATTGCGAATAAAGATTAGATAGATAACGTTCTGCCAAAGCATAATCGTTAAAAACTTCATCTAGTGTCATCCCTCCGGACTCAGCTTTATCTAAGTACTTATCAACGTCACAGCTATATATGGAAAGGATCAAGAATATAAAAAATAGTTTTTTCATAATTTAAAAGTTTGTAGATATACCAAAATTAAATATTTTCACCTGTGGGTATGTCCAGTATCTTCCTCCGGGTGATTCTGGATCAAAATCGCCTTCTGTTTTATCCCAGGTAAAGAGGTTCATTCCATTTGCATATAAACGGATGTCATTTAACCGTTTTTTATCAAAAAGATTAACATTGTGAAAAGTGTATCCGATTTCCATATTCTTTAACCGCAGATAGTCTCCCTTTCTTACAAAAAAGGAGGACTTACGATGATTATTGTCATTAAACTCTGAATGTAAAACCGGATAAGTCGCCGTGCTGGCCGTTTCTGGTGTCCAACGCCCGACATGCGTCTCCATGACCTTCCCTCCGTTGTAAAATTCAAATGCAGTTTCTAATTGACGGGTGTAAGTAAAGCCGGCGGCTCCTTGTAATAAAAAGCTTAAATCAAATCCTTTATAATCTACACCTGCGGAAAAGCCAAACATAATTTCGGGAATTGTGCTTTTACCAATAGGCATTATATCATTATTGTCAATAATCCCATCTCCATTAGTATCGTAATATTTTAAATCACCTGGAATAACTCTACCAAATGTCTGCTTTCGGCTGTTGATAATATCTTCTTCACTTTCAAAGAAACCAATAGCTTTTAGTCCAAACTCTTGACCGATACGTTGCCCGGTACGAAATAGATTGGGGTAAACTTGGGTTTCTTCGTCCATTTCTAAAATTTTATTTCTTGCAAATGAAGTGTTTATATTTATAAAATAATCTACATCGTTGATTTTATGCGCATGGCTAATTTCTACCTCAAATCCTTTGTTTTCAGTTTTTCCAAAATTTGCAGGTGGTAAATTGGACGAGGGAACACCAGTCATATACGGAACGCTCTGAGGCAATACTAGCATATCGTCTCTCTTTTCATAAAAAAAGTCTATAGTGGAGCTAAATAATTTAGAATTAAATAAATTTAATTCTAATCCAAAGTTTGATCGCCAAGCTGTCTCCCAAGTAACAAGGGAATTAGCTAAGGGCCCTTCTGAAATTCCGGGGATATCCGTTAAGGTTTCTCCAAAACTATAACCTTTTCCATCAATAAACTCTTCGATGAATAGCCAGCGCCTATCGGATACTGTCAATTGATCATTTCCAGTTATCCCTGACGAGCCTCTAAGCTTTAAAAAACTTATAACAGGGTTGTTTTGTAAAATAACCCATCCCATAGATATCGCAGGGAAAAAACCATAACGATTCTTTTTTGCAAAATTATCTGTACCATTATACCCAGCGTTAAACTCTGCAAATATTTCATTTCGGTAATCATAAGTAATGCGGCCTACTAAACCTTGAGAAACAAACGGAATTTGTCCTCCAAGAATTTTTTGTTGTCGGTTAGCAAGCAGTAACCCAGTAAAAGTATGATGTTCAAACGTGTGATTATAATTCAAACTAAGGTCTAACCATACATCCCTATTTTGTCCGTATGTGGCAGTGGGAGCGCTTAACGGTATGTCTTGCCCCCTATACACATAATTGGTGGGATCATCATAATCTCCCTCTCCTTTATAGACTGCTAACCGTTCATCCATTCGACGGGTGAAATTATTTTTAAAATATCCATCGAATGAAAAGTTGCCCTTAATGGATAAACCTTCCGTCACAAAATCAAGTTTTCTGGTTAAGGTTGCCATCCCAGAAAGAGAAGAGTTAAACTCCTGAGTGAACCCCGTACTATTTATCCGATGTAAAGGGTTGCTGTAACCTGTGGGATGTAACCCCCAAAAACCCGTTGGATAGCGCACTGGAAAAGCATTAGGGGGAATACGGGAGATATAGGCCCCAAACATATCGGCTGCAGATACATTGGGATAATTTCGATCTTCTATTGCCCCATATAGATTAAGAGCTAATGATAAATCTTTATCAAAATCAAGATCTACGTTGCTTCGAAAATTGTACCGCTTCATTTCGAAGTTATTATTATATAAATCATTTGGTTCAGTTTTATATAAACCATCTTGGTGCATATACCCCATATTTACAAAATACCTGGCTTTCTCACTTCCTCCTGTTATATTAAAGTTCGTATGGGAGCTCATAGAGTTTGTCAAGACCTCTTTTGCCCAATCTACGTTAGGATAAAGAAGAGGATCGGAATTGTTTTTATAAGCTTCCAAAGCTTCATCAGAATAAGGAATTGTACCTGAATCAGGATTGTCATTTGCATATGCTTCGTTGTATAATGTTGCAAACCCATAGGAATCCAGAAAACGAGGAATCCGAGTAGGAGATTGAATAGCTGTTTGAGACCTAGCAGAAATAGTAGGTTTTCCTACTTTACCCCGCCGTGTTGTTACGATAATTACTCCATTTGCCCCTTTAACTCCATACAGAGCTGTAGCTGAAGCATCTTTTAAAATAGTGATATTTTCAATTTCATTAGGGTCTAATGTGGTAATTGCCGAATATTCTTTTTGGACACCATCAATCGTAACTAAAGGAGAAGCACTATTTAAAGTAGCTACGCCACGAATATATAAATCTGATTTGTCTCCTCCCGGTTCGCCAGAACGTTGAACAGTAATGAGCCCCGGCAATCGACCAGCTAGTGCATTTGTTATATTGCTTACTGGGCTCTGCATCAGCTCTTTATTTGATATTGAAGCGGTAGAGCCTGTTTGAGCAATCTTTTTCTGAGTTTGCCCAAAACCTAACACCACTACTTCTTCTACATCTAAAGCTGTTGATTGCAATACGATTTCAATTGATCTTTCTTTTCCGATTTCAACTTCTTGACTAAGAAAACCGATCATGCTTACCTGAAGTATGGAGCCTTCAGGAACAGGGAGGGAAAAATAGCCTTCTTCATTTGAACTTACTTCCGAATCTAT
>DATGTY010000131.1:0-2445 GCA_035301605.1 Chitinophagaceae bacterium
AGAATGACATTACACCGGAAAATATTCCTTTGTTACAAATTTTGGATGCTATCAGGTATATCAAAAGAATACCGGACACAGATATTGCAACTGCTTGTCAACGTTTTTTAATATTACTTAAAGATTTAACAGCGAAGGAAAAGTCGGCCATAGTCAGACTTTCGCTCAAATATCCACCATCTACAAGGGCGTTGCTCGGTGCTTTACTGGAGGAAATACAAGAAACCAACTTGACAGAGGGATTATACCAGTCGCTTAATCCGATTACCAAATATAAGCTGACCGGAGCTACTAAAGTTTTATCTGTTACCTCTAAATGGAATATCGTATGACGTTGCATCAGGATAGTAAGTTATTTTCAGAAACGCTTAGAGCCGCCTCTCAGAAGCTGAATATCAGACTTGAATTTGTTGAAAAAGACTATTGGATAACTTAAGCCTTATAGGTTCGGTGTTATTCTTAAATTTAAGTTTAAAGTCATACATTTTCTATAAAAAGGATAAGGAAACGCTTATTTATGATATATTTGCATTCCACTAAATATTTGAAAAAATATATCATGAAAAATCGTTATTATCTTGTATTGATAGCTCTTTTATGCTTTTTTAACATCAACCTGACAATGGCACAGGATGAGGTTATATATATCTATCCGCAGGTGCAGGAACTTACTCAGAATGGAGATGCTTTTTCTTTTAATGGCTTTCAACTTAAAAATTATGGGGAATGGTCGGCATTAGTAAATAGAACCACTGTCGAAAAAATGCTTGCTTCTTCAGATCAGAATGGTTTGCCCCTTAAATTGGAAATTAAAGATGATATTGAGTTATGGCAAAATTCAAATAACCTGGCTGAAGCTGAGGGCGCTTATATTCTTTCTGTAAATAAAAATCAAGTTAGCATTGCAGCGGAAGATTCAGTGGGTATTTTTTATGGATTACAAACACTACGGCAGTTAGTGAAGGATGGGAAAATTTATCCAGTTGAAATTAAGGATTTTCCGACTGTGAAATATCGCGGTGTAGTCGAAGGATTTTATGGTACTCCCTGGTCTCAGGAAGATCGAATGAGTCAGATAAAATTCTATGGAAGAGTGAAGGCTAATACCTATATTTATGGACCTAAGGATGATCCCTATCACAGCAGCCCTAACTGGCGTAAACCTTATCCGCCTAAACAGGCTGCTAATATTAAAAAGTTAGTGAAAGCGGCTAATGCAAATTTTGTCGATTTTGTGTGGGCTATCCATCCAGGACAAGATATTAAGTGGAATGAGGAAGATAGAGAAAATGTATTGAAAAAATTTGAGTCAATGTATGATTTAGGAGTTCGCTCCTTTGCTGTCTTTTTTGATGATATCAGTGGAATTGGAACAGATGCGCATAAGCAGGCTGCCTTGCTGAATTATCTTACCGATAATTTTGTCAAAGTGAAAAAAGGAGTAAAGCCATTAATACTCACGCCTACAGATTATAATAAAAGTTGGGCTAATCCGGATTTGGAAGATGGATACTTGGCTATCTTGGGGAAAGAGCTGGATCCTTCGGTTCAAATTATGTGGACAGGTGATCAGGTGATGTCAGATGTAACCGAATCTACTTTGGCCTGGGTTAAAAAACGCATTCAACGTCCGGCTTTGGTTTGGTGGAACTTTCCTGTAAGTGATTATGAACGGAATCAACTTTTTATTGGTCCGTCTTATGGATTAGAAAAGAATATAAATGGGAATGAAATGGCCGGAATATTATCCAATCCCATGGAACATGCAGAAGCTTCCAAGCCTGCTATATACGGTGTAGCAGATTATGGTTGGAATACTGCAACTTATAATCCTGAAAAATCATGGGAACATAGTTTAAAGATTTTATTACCGCATTCCTATAAAGCATATAAATTATTTGGAGAAAATAACTCTAATCCTAGTTCAGGTATTACTAGTTATATAGGAAAAGAATCAGAAGATATAGCTCCTTATCTGACGCGTATAAAAGAAGGTATTAAGAAAGGAGATGTGAATCGGGAGGATATGATTTTTACAGAAGGATATTTTTTGAATATTAGGGACGCAGGAAGCAAAATTATAGCGGCGAATGATGATCCCATGCTTTTAGAAGAGGTGACACCCTGGTTAAATAGTTTTACTGCATTAGGTCAGGAAGGAATTAATCAATTGGAAAACTATAAATACCATGCTGCTAAAGCGAAAGATTATTGGCATCGTATGCTGTCTGATATAGAAAATTCTAACTATTGGCATCCTGATTTCTACATAGCCGGAGATGGTACAAAAACAACCCCCATCACCGGAAGTCGTGTATTAAGACCGTTTATTGATTTTCTTCAGAATTGGAACAGTCAAACCCTGTTTACTAAAATTGTTGGGGAAGAAAATGTAGCAAAAAAGGCTTTAGCTATAGGACAGATTCATACCAATATTGCACAGTT
>DATGTY010000132.1:0-6989 GCA_035301605.1 Chitinophagaceae bacterium
CAGAATTTGTATTTGTTATCGTACATGGAGGGCATGAATATTATAATCTACCCAGTCCAAGGATGCAAAAACAATATCGCTTTTATGCAGAACAGGGGGCTGATATTATTGTAGGTCATCATACCCATTGTATAAATGGAAATGAGATATATAAAAATACCCCTATTTATTATAGTTTAGGTAATTTTTTATTTACAAAATCAAATTCTCATGATGACTGGTATTCAGGGTTGATATTAGAAGTAAATATTAATAAAAGTAAATTAACCTCCAAAGTACACCCAGTGAAACAAGCAAAGGGTGATTATAAACTTTCATTAGCATCCGGTCCTGAAAAAGCTAAAATATTGAATAAGATTCAAGATTTTAATGAAATAATTCTCGATGAAGATAAATTGGCTCAGGAATGGTTATCTCTAGTTAATTCAAAGTATCATCAATGTATTAATCATTGGTTTATCCTTCGTCTCTTTAAACACAAGTACTTTCTAACTATTTTTAGAAAAATAGGATTGACCAAGCTTATCAGAAAAGTCATTGCCTTAACACTTAACTTAATCAGATGTGAGGCTCATGTTGATATATCTCGCTCACTTTTAATGAAATATCTTAATAAATAATGGTTATGCATCCTTTCTGCTATAGTTATTTATAATTATTTACCTGACAGTTAAAGGCTATGAAAACGCTTTTTAATCTCTTCGCGCAAGCGGATTCTTACTTCAACAAAGCTTTAGGCTTTGCCAACATCGTTGCAGCGCAACCTATTCCGGCTAATCCAATAATCCAAGCCATGGTTGTTGGTGTATGAGTCTCAAAGAGAGAGAGCAAAAAAGTAGATAAAATACCACTGCCATATTGCAGGGAACCCAATAATGCTGATCCGGCACCAGCTATTTCCGGAATGTCATCCAGCGCTGCTGCTGTAGTGGTAGCTGCCACTACGCCATTCATGGAGAAGTAGAAAAATATAGGAACTACAATACCTAAAAGCCCACCTGTATTTGATTGCGTGAATATGATTAATGCAATACCTGCCAGCATGGAAACGGTGGTTGCACGTCTCAACAATAGATCCAGACTCACCCTGCGTACCCAAAAGCGATTACCGAAACTCACCAACATCAGTCCCAATGTATTAATCGCAAAAAGCCAGCCGTAGTTTTCCGGCGCAATCCCGAAATAAGAAATATATACAAAAGGGGAACCCGCAATAAAAGCATATACGCCAACATAAAAGAAGGTAACGCAGATGGTATATCTCATGAATTCCCGATTGACAATCAGGATGCGATATTTGGAAAAGGTTGCACCTATAGAGGCCTGGTTTCGTTTCTTTGGCGGATGGGATTCCGGTAGCCAAAAGAGGGAAATTAGCATAATAAATCCAATACTTGCCAGAAACCAAAATATATGTTGCCAACTTAGCTGACCTCCGATGATAGGTCCTAAAACCGGAGCAATAGCCATGATGAACATGAGGGTAGAGAGCACTTCAGCTGCTTTGGCTCTGCCAAATAAATCTCTGACCATGGCTCGGGATAGCAGTGGACCGGTACAGGCACCAATGGCTTGTACTACTCGCCAGCCTATGACCGCTATTAAGGTTCCGGAGGTGGCACAGCCGATAGAGCCGATAATATATAAGATGATACCTAAAATTAAAGGCAATTTTCTCCCATATTTATCGCTGATAGGACCAATAAATAATTGTGCAATTGAAAATCCTATCAGAAAACCGGTGATGGTCAGTTCCACATCTCCATGAAGATCTTCACTCATTTGTGGCATTTGTGGTAAATAAATATCTACCGACAAGGAAGTAAATGCCATTAATACACTCAATATAATAAAGGATCCAAGCGTTAATTTTTCTTTTATGCTTGAATCACCTTCTAATGATCCCATTATTCAATATCTTTTTCCCTTTACAGGGGTAACTTATTACTGTATGTTTGCAGAAATCTGAAACTCCGAATAGAGAAGTTCTGTAAGAATTCGAGTAAAATTTTGTAATCGATTTGCAAAGGTAAGATGAAATATGTCTAATATCGTTGAAACGAAAGGATTTCTATAACTATTTTTTACAAGTTGTAGAGTTGGTAGAATTTTCATTATTTTTGAGATGACTTGAAAATCAAAAGTATGGAAAGAACTAGTTTTTCTTCTGCTGGGAGGATAAATAGCATGAAATCTCCCGGGAATTTAGAAAAAGGAGCAATGATTGGCATTACTTGCCCTGCCAGTAAAATAGAAGCTGAAGCTGCAGAATATGGAAGTTCAGTTATTCAATCTTGGGGATTTAAGATAAAAATGGGGGACACGTTAAAGGGGCATTTTCATAATTTTTCTGCTAGAGACGAACAGCGTAGGACGGAGTTACAGGAAATGTTAGATGATAAAAATATACGGGCGATTGTCTTTGGGCGGGGCGGATATGGCATGCTGCGTATATTGGATCAGTTGGATTTTTCAATATTTGAAAAATACCCTAAATGGCTTTGTGGATATAGCGATATAACAGCCTTGCATTTACATGTTTTAAAGCATTGTGGTATTCAAACATTACATGCTGTGATGGTTGGAGGAATGACGGCTCAAAATGTTGGAGATGAATATGTATTAAGTTTAAAAAATGCTTTACTAGGAAAAAAAACAGATTATCATTTTGATCGACATACATTAAATAGGGCAGGAGAAGGTGCAGGACAGCTGATTGGTGGTAATTTATGTTTGCTTGCAGCGCTTTGTGGTTCCGATTCAGTTCCGGATATGACAAATAAAATACTTTTTATTGAGGATGTAGGAGAATATAAATATGGCATAGATCGCATGATGATGACACTAAAACGAGCTGGCTGGTTGGATCAATTATCCGGACTGATTGTTGGCGGGTTTACCAATAATAAAGATACAGAAGAACCTTTTGGTCAATCGGTATATGAGTTGATTTTTAATACAGTTAAAAAGTATCATTATCCGATAGCATTTGGTTTTCCGGTCGGACATCAAAAAGAAAATCTTGCTTTGAAAGAAGGTGCTGTCCATCGGCTTGTAGTAAGAAATACGTGTTATTTAAAAGAGGTGTAACGATGGCAGATTTAGATATAAACGTTCCACCTTATTTAAAAAAGGGAGATATCATAGGTATTATCTGTCCGGCTGGGTATTTTTCTGAAGAAGATGTACAACCTGCTAAAGAGGCATTAGAACGTTGGGGGTATCAGGTGGTTTTGGGAGATACGGTAGGAAATCAATATTTCCAGTATGCGGGTACAGATGAAGAACGTGCAGCGGACTTTCAAACGATGTTGGATCATCCTGATATTGATTTGATTCTCTTTGGTCGCGGTGGATATGGAACCATAAGAATTATTGATAAAATCGATTTTAGTCGTTTTCGGAAACATCCCAAATGGTTGTGTGGCTATAGCGATATTACCGTAGTGCATTCTTTTGTACAAACGCAGCTACACATTCCTACCATGCATTGTGAAATGTGTATAGATTTAAAATACGGAACTCATGATAGAGCAGCCAGAACAATTCAGTCTTCTTTTAAAGGAGAACGAATATATTATAAAACGGAAGCTCATCCACTCAATAGGCAAGGTCGTTCAGAAGGAATATTAGTTGGAGGAAATTTATCTCTGCTTACAGAAATGCTTTGCTCAGATTCAGATTTAGATACGAATGGCAAAATTCTCTTTTTAGAGGATGTGCATGAATATTTGTATAAGATTGACAGCATGATGTGGAGCCTGAAAAGAGCCGGTAAATTATCAGGATTAAAAGGATTGGTTATTGGTGGTTTTACACGTATGGAGCAAGATGAAATCCCCTTTGGACAAACAGCTTATGAGAGTATCTATGAACAGGTAAAAGAGTTTGATTATCCGGTCTGTTTTGACTTTCCTGCAGGGCATCGATTTAATAATTTTACTCTGCGATTGGGAATGCCTTATCTTTTACAGGTAGATGCTCATGAGGGGAGTTTGAAAAGTGTATAGCGTTTTATAGTATATTTAATGTGTGGACTGATCAATAAATGTATCTTTATCATAAAGAATACTACCCAATTTTTTAGCCTGGTCGTAAAAGAAACCGTAGTCTTTTTTATTATATATTACCGTGACGGGAGTATGGGTTCTTTTGACATAGTAAGAGGTGGCAAAGTTATAATGTAGGTATTTATTGACCGGATAAATGGGAAAATAATGTTGTGCAACATCAGATAATTGATAGATTGGATTAAGGAGTATAAGTTTTTTGCTTTTTTCTTTGGTCGATAAATAGGCTGCTACTGCACTTCCTGTACCTTCTCCACAAATAATGGTACTGTCCGGAGATAAATAATTGGTCGCCAATTTATAAAGAATGTCGGCACTGTTATAAAAAATTTTTTCAGAGGGAGTTCCTGTACTTTTACCGTATCCCGGATAGTCTAAGATAAAAACATTTTTATTGCCTTCTAGAAAAGAATTAATCTCCGGTAAATGGGTGTTTATATTTCCTGAAAAGTCATGAAAATACAAAATTTGTCCATTCGCAGAATCTACCGGAAAATACAAAATGTTGAGGGTTGTATTTTTGTTGTATTTGAGGTTGAATTCCTTATATGGATGAGTGGTTTGAAAGCTGAAACTACTATTTAAAGTCGTCGGGTCGAAGATGAGAAGATCTTGTCTTTTGGACAAAATCATCCCTCCAAGAATATAGAGACCAAATAAAAGGAGAATGATATAAATAAGCTTTCTGTTCTTTTTTATCATAGGTATAGCTAATATATGATGGGTACGTTTTTGTTTTTATGCTAGCGGGATGAAAAGTTGAAATTGGCTCCCTTTGTTCAGTGTGCTATCTACTTTTATTTTTCCTTTATGTGCAGTAATTACGGCCTTCACATAGGATAATCCTAATCCAAAACCTTTAACATTATGTAAGTTTCCGGTATGGGCTCTATAGAATTTTTCAAAAATATGAGCCAGTGTTTCCTTAGACATGCCGATCCCATTGTCGGCAATGGTGATAACCAAGTGTTTTTTGGTATTGGATGTTTCTATGTTAATAAGCAGATTCTCTTTGGAATATTTTACAGCATTATCCATTAAATTGGAAAGTATATTTGAGATGTGAACTTCATCTGCCAAAATCTCTGTGTTTTCTGCTTCAAAAGCTGTTTCTATCACTCCTCCCTTAGATTGAATCCGTAATTCCATATTATGTACAGTATTGGAAAGTATGTCTTGGGCATCTATCTTTTCAAGATTTAATTTGATATCTTCTTTTTCTAAAAGTGCTGATTGAAGAATGGTTTCTACCTGTCTGAGCATGCGTTTATTCTCTGCTTTAATCATATCAGCAAAATAAAGCAGCTTATCCTTTTTGTGTAAAACCTTTTCATTCCCAATCGCATCGACCGCTAGGGAGATAGTTGCAATAGGGGTTTTAAACTCATGAGTCATGTTGTTGATAAAGTCGGATTTGATATCAGACAGCTTCTTTTGGCGTAACATGACAAAGATGGTCAGCGCAAATGCGGCAATAATGATAAGGGTAAATAAAATGGAGCCGGTGATAATCCATTTTAAAGAACTTAAGATGGTTGTGATATAATTGTCGGTGGGCACGATGATATTCAGCATTTCAAAGCTTGAATTCATCATTACATTTATCTTCGAATTTTTAGGGATGAGCGGTGTCTTAAACTGTTTATGATTGGCTGAATCTTTATATGCGGCATAGTAATGATCCGAATAAAGCTCCAACTGTGCCATATTATAGGGGAGGATATTTAATATAGCATAATCAAATGGAATGTCAAATCCCTGCTGATCCAGGTTTTGTTGAATGATGTTTTCTATTTCCTTATTTGAATAACGAATATGTACCGGAATCATACTCGTGGTGGATAAATTTCCAAAGAAAGATTGCCATGCATTTTGTTGAAGATTGAAAGTCTGGTTAGATTTACCTTCATGTGATTGATGGACATTATTTACAATCTCAGACCGAATCTGATCCAGCGCACTCACCATTTTTGTTTCATATTGCTTCTCTCTAAGATCTACAGCATTTTTTATCCAGTTGTATTGGATGAAAATAATGCCGATTAAAGAGATACTCAGCAGAACGACGACCCATGGAAATATTTTCTTCATTATTACAAAGATAAACAGCCTGCGGGAATATGCCCTTTATAAAGACAATGATTTTATTCTTTTAACGATAAATTGTAGGATTTTCTTATATTTGATATGTGTATTTAGATTATTTGCCACATATTGAAAATGATTTACCTCCGGCATCGGGGAGGAGCTTAATCGCAAGCCCTTTTTTAAAAGATCCTTACTTTCTAAGGTCTGTGGTCTATTTGTGTGATTATAATGAAAAGGGTTGTTTTGGTTTTGTATTGAATAAATTATTTCATCAGCCTTTGAATGAATTAATTCCTGATACTTTTGATAAAGAGCTTAAAGTATATATTGGTGGTCCGGTTGAGCCCGAGACGATTCATTTTATACATCAATATCCGGAACTTATAGCAGATGGAGTAGAAGTGGAAAAGGGTGTTTATTGGGGTGGAAATTTTGAAAAACTTACAGCTTTAATCAACGCTGGTCAGGTAGATATGAAATATATCAAATTTTTCTTAGGATATGCCGGTTGGAATCCCGGACAGCTGGAAGAAGAATTGAAGGAAGAATCTTGGATTGTATCCGAAAGTAAGAAGAAATTACTTTTTAACAAAAGGCGGGGGCAGGCTGTTTGGGAAGATTATTTGACCTCCCTGGGAGAAGCATACGAAATGATGAAGAATTTTCCGATAGATCCTTCTTTAAATTAAAAATCCGACCTTTAAAAAAATCGGATTTTTAATTTATTTAGATTTATTCTTTTTCGGTACCCGGAAAAGGAATGGCGCCTTCCACTAAGACCGTTGCATGATTATTTAAGACTTCTATAAAACCTCCTTTTATTTTATAATA
>DATGTY010000133.1:0-3652 GCA_035301605.1 Chitinophagaceae bacterium
GTCTTGGCTTTTCGGAGAGAAGTCTTTCAGGCCAAGCTGCTTACGATAGGAATCCCACCAACGGGAAAGAAGCTGGTAGCGCCCGGCTGCTGTTGATTTGAGTTTTGGGTTTAGCGTGACAAGTTTGCGAGGGTGATCGGAGTAATCAGTAAATAGCTCTCCGCCTACAATGACGTCATAACCATGATTTCTGGTTTTCTGCCGTCCGTTATCCGTTCCTTCTGACCATGCCACCATATCGAGGAAAGCTTTACGCTGGGAATTTAGTACCTGCATAAATTACTCCTTAGAGCCACCAAACTTGTTACCGATTACTCGCATTGCAGCCCCACGAATAGCATCGACACCGATCAGCCCCACCCCACCACCAATGGCAACAGATAGTGATTTAGGCCATCCGACATACTCAAGAGCGGATGCAAAAGTCAGCGTCAGAGCACCACAGAGCAAAATCTCGAGCGTTTTTCGTTTCCAGCCACCGCCACCGCCAAAATAGGCAATGCGCAAGCCAGCCATAACGATCGACATAATCACTGCGCCCAGCGGTGTGTCTCCACGCCACCAGCTCTGGAACAACTCCAGCCAGGTATTTGGGTTATGAGGCATTTGTAGTTATCTCTCACCTCGCCGATACAAGAGGTGCAAATTGAGGGAGTACCACGAACCGCAAATCAGAAGCGGAAACGTAAAAGAAGCCGAGCCAATGGATAAGAGCTAGATAGACCAAGCCCAACGAATACCAAAGCCCAGAAACGACAAAACCCGCTCAATGGCGGGTTTAAGCTGTGTGGCGAAGTAACCACTCTTAACATAATACAATACTTTTTGCGTACGCGTTAATAATTCTATATTATACAAGAAAAACAAGCTGGAAGACAATTAAAGTGAGTGAAATCAGAAAGTTAAAAGGGCTAATGAATACAAATGCTATTGAGCCGTTCATTCGCCATATACGGTTTCCGTATTTTAAAAATCTTGAAGAATATAGCACTATACATTTTCACTATCCTATTACTGCATTAGTTGGTCAAAATGGAACCAATAAAAGCTCAGTATTACGTGCATTATATGGTTCTCCAAATAATTATTCCTTAGGAAATCTTTGGTTTTCAACTGATCTAGACGAGATTAAAGATGGTGGTCGTTCTAGATTTATTTATGGATACTATGATTCCGCATCTAAAGATGTTGTTGAAGTAATAAAAACAAGGATTGTAGACAAGGAGGATCCTGATTTATGGGAAACTTCGAGACCTCTAACTAAAGATGGTATGAAAAAAATACCAACAGATATTATTTCGCCAAATCAGCAAAAATCACGCTGGAAACAGATAGACAAAATTGTCACATATATTGATTTTAGAGCTTCGATCAGTGCATTCGATAAATTCTTTTATCATTCGGACTTTGATCTTTATCCAAAGAAAAATCACCTGAGAAAAAGAAGCCATCTTCTTAAAGAGATAATAGATAAAGGCCTAACATCATACAAGCCCTTTAAAGGTAAAAAAGAAAGGTTGTATAAGAATGAATTACTTTCTCAAGAGAAGGTAGAAATCATCAGCGATATACTTGGTAGACCTTACAAAACAATTAGACTTATTGAGCATGCCTTATTTACAAACAATAAGGCTTCAACCGTTATTTTAGAGTCTCATAGTCTCAACTACTCCGAGGCTTTTGCAGGAAGTGGGGAGTTTGCAGTAACTATTCTCGTAAATCAAATTGTTAACGCGCCAACAGCATCATTAATTCTTTTAGATGAACCCGAAGTCTCACTTCATCCAGCAGCACAGTTTAAATTGATGTCTTTTCTAAATAAGATTTGCTTAAAAAACAAACATCAAATTGTTATTTCAACACACTCATCATCTATAGTTAGCCAACTACCTAAGGAAGCCATAAAACTTTTTAATCTTAATTCAAACTCAGGAAAAGTTAGTATAGTTGAAAACGTTAGCCCTGAGGAAGCTTTCTTTACGCTTGGAGACCGACTATCAAAAAAAACTATCTTTGTAGAAGATAAACTGGCTAAAAAATTCGTTGAGAAGGCTTTAAAATCAGGAGGTCCTGCCCTAGCCAATACATTTGATGTTATATATTGCCCAGCTGGTGCAAGCACATTATTAGGTAATATGATTGTCTCATTATTTTTATCAAGAGTTGATAATGCGGTATTTTTATTGGATGGTGATCAGAAGACAAGCCATGATTTCATTACATCAGCCTTAATACCAAGCAGTGAAGATAATTCTTTAAATGAAAAAATAAAAAATATTCTTGGGTGTGAAATTAAAATACCAACTGATGGGCATGGTGGAACTCCAAATAAACAGCAGAAGATTCAACTTCAGCGTGATTTCATTGATTTTTCATATAATTATGTAGGGTATTTACCTATCATTAATCCAGAAACTTTTTTGATTGACAATCTTCCGGCTTTTTACTCCGATATGATTAAAGATTTAAACTTATCAAAACTATCACCAAAATCAATAATTGCAGAAATATGTAAAAGAGACATAGAAAATAACGTTATAACTTCGGATGATATTTTCGCAACACAAATCAGGATACTAACCCGAATACCTGAGAATCATGTCGCATTTTCTGAAACGAGAGAAATGCTGAAATTTTTCCTTGAACATGGTAAGATAAGATAAATTTTAGATTATTATAGAGACAGATCATGAAGAAAAAAATCAAAGTTTTTGACTTCTTTTCAGGATGCGGGGGAACAAGCAAAGGCCTTAAAGAGGCTGGGTGCGAAATTTTCTTCGGTCTCGATTATGATTATGACTCTGGTCAAACCTTTCAGGCAAATAATCCTGATGCTATATTTTTTAATGAGGATATACGCTCCGTTAAGTTAAATGATTTATTTCAGCTTGTAAAAAAAGCGAAGCAAGACTCACATGTTTTGTTTTGTGGTTGTGCTCCATGTCAACCGTTCTCAAGGCAAAATAAAAATAAAAGCAAAGAAGATCCTCGAAGAGGATTATTAAACGAATTTGGTCGTTTTATCGAGTACTATTGTCCTGATTATGTACTGATAGAAAATGTTCCAGGATTACAAAAAGTTGATATTAACGATGGACCATTGCATGATTTTATAACTCTTCTGAAAAAGAAAGATTATAATTTAGCTTATGGTGTGATTCCCGCTTTATGGTACGGAGTGCCTCAAACCAGAGAGCGTTTTGTTCTTATGGCCTCACTTCATTCCCCAATCCATCTACCAGAGCGCACGCATAATGGCGAAGATATCCCATTTGCGACGGTAAGAGATTGGATCGGAAATATACCACCAATTGAGGCAGGTGAATCACATCCTACATTACGAGATCATGTTAGTGCAAAACTCTCTGCTTTAAATCTTAAAAGAATTAAAGCAACGCCAGAGGGTAAAGGTCGAGAGTTTTGGCCTAAAGAGTTGTTACTTGAATGTCATAAAAACCATACAGGTCACAGCGATGTATATGGCCGATTAGCATGGGATAAACCTGCTAGTGGATTAACTACAAGATGCATTAGTTACTCTAACGGAAGATTTGGCCATCCTGAGCAACACCGGGCAATTTCTGTTCGCGAGGCTGCACTGCTACAAACATTTCCATTGGATTATATATTCATCGGTTCAATGCTTTCTAAA
>DATGTY010000134.1:0-3300 GCA_035301605.1 Chitinophagaceae bacterium
AATTTGTGCATTATTACTTTTTCTTGCTCTTTCTGCCGAGTATGGATCATGGCATACAGCGGCCCGTACGCCAGAAACCTTATTGGCAGACATACATACACCAAGCCCTGTTCCACATAAAAGAATAGCTCTTTCAAACTCCTTATTGGCCACGCTTTCTGCCACTTTAAATGCGACGTCGGGATATAGAATCTCTTCTCCGACTCTGGCACCATAATCTACAACCTTGTAGCCTTTTTCTTCTAAATACTGTGTTAAGGCTACTTTCATGTCATAAGCGGCCTCATCGCACCCTATTGCAATCGTTTTGTTTTCCATGTTTTTTGTGTTTTTTGTGTTTTTTTAACTTATAAATATTATTTTTTGAAGGTGTCATTTATACTTCTTATAGTTATAAAATAGTTAGAGTATAGTAAAGAAAAGTAACACTATTCTTTTATCAGTGATATTGAGAACGCGCCTTGAAGACAATATCTTTTTTTGTTCCTAAAAAAATCAAAAAGCCCGATAAACTTCTCCAAAACTCTTGCTGTCTCTTCAAACCTTGCCACACAAAGCGTTCTCATATTACCAACAGCATATTTCGCCACTCTATTCTCATTCATATATTCACCCCTTAATTAATTGTTTCACCTCTTCCAGATTCAAGTATTTTTCAAACTCCTGTTGATAGTAATTATAGGAGTTGGTGTCCGGTCTATAAACAGCTGACACTTCTTTTTTCATAAAACATTGGGCTTCTTGAATGTCAGGGTATATTCCGGCTACTACGGAAGCACACATAGCAGCCCCAAGTGCACAAGCTTCAGGTGCTTCAATTACATATATCGGCATATTGATTACATCAGCAAGTACCTGCATTACGAATGGAGATTTTTGGGAAATACCTCCAACAGCAATAATTTCTTCCACGAGGCCCCCATTATTCTGAAATTGCTCTATAAATGCTTTTGCTCCGAAAGCAGTAGCTTCCACCAATGATTTATAAATAAGAGGAGCCGTACTGGAAAGCGTTAATCCGGCAATAGTGCCTTTCAGCTCATAATCTACATTTGGGGAGCGACGTCCGTTAATCCAATCTGTTGAAATTATGCCACTGTCTTCAGAGGGAATCTCTTTTGCCTGACTGGTCAATGTAGGTATCATTTTAGCATATATTTCATCAATCAGTTTTTTCTTGGTACTCTCGTCAACAAGAGTAGTATGAGCTAAGATATTATTCAGTGGCCACATCAGCATTTTTTTAAACCACGCATATAAATCCCCAAAACAAGATTGACCACCTTCATAACCAATTACCCCTGGTAATATCATATCATCTGCCTGCTGAGGCACCCCCTGCACTTTACCTCCATTATCGGTCTTTGGCGCAACGGTAATAGCGCATGTTGACGTGCCGATGATTTCAACCATTGACTTAACTCTAACACCTGCTCCAATAGCTCCTGCATGACAATCTAAATTACCAACAGCTACAACAACTCCTTTATTCAACCCAAGCCGCTCAGCCCATTCAAAGGTCAATGTCCCTACAGGTTGATCACAAGTGTAAGCTTTCGGATCAAATGTATTTATAACTCCATCGAGCGCAGGATGAAGCGCTTTAAAATATTCATTAGGCGGGTAGCCTCCCCATTCTTTATTCCACATAGCACGAGAAGCTCCAATACCCATCCCTCTTTTCAGTTTTTCCGGCTTGGTATTGCCAGTTAATTCTCCCGGAATCCAATCACTTGATTCTACAAATGAGTGTGCAACTGCACTTATTTTCGGGTCTTTAAAGATATGAAGTGCCTTAGTCCAAAAGTGTTCGACAGAATAGTCGCCACACAATTCTGAACGCGTATAATCTATTTTCCATTTCTTCGAGAATGCATTTATATGCTCACTTTCTTTTTGACCGGTATGATCTTTCCATAAAACAAACATAGCATTTGGGTCTTCGGAAAAAGCTGGTTTCATTGCAAGAGGTATACCCTCTTCATCTACAGCACTCGGAGTTGATCCTGTCGAAGCAACACTGATTGCTTTCACACTATCCTTTGCTCCGTGAATGGCGCGCAAAACGTCTTTGACAACAAACTCCATTGACTCCAGATAGTCCAAAGGATGTTGTCTGAATTGAAATTTTGCAGGATTGCAATACAACCCCTGTTTCCATCTTGAATAGTCTTTTCTCGACGAAGCTAGTTCCTTTCCTGTTTTTGTATCAATCAATATGGCTCTTGCCGAATCTGTTCCAAAATCAAGACCGATCACCAAACTATTAAGCGTCATGATAATTCTCCTTTAAAGCTTACAAAAATCTGTTGCATAAGTATTTACCTGTCTATCAATGCTGCTTTTGTGCATATTCTATTAATTTCCCCAATTCTCCAATATTCTGTAATATTAAATCCAATTTGGGATCTGCTTTTTCTGCATCATTCAATGTTGCTTCTCCTGATAGGACAAGAACTCCTAATGATTTTGCGCGATATGCCATAATCATATCTGTATAAATTCGATCTCCCACCATAACGACTTGATCCCGCCTCAGGTTTTTAGATTTGAGAATTCCATTTAACATTTCCGGCTGTGGCTTACCAAGAACCTTATCTGGTTTACGCCCCGTAGCAGCTTCTATACATGTATATATAGCACCACAATCAACTAAAACAACGGATTGGTCAGTAGGGCATACCCAATCCGGATTAGTAGCAAAATAGGGTTTGTTTTGTTTTGCCCACCAGGCTGCACGACAGAGACGAGAATAAGTCAGACTTTTATCAAAAGAAACAATCAATGCATCGGGTTCATCTTCAGGAGAGTCGGACGTAGATATAAATCCATTTTTCTCAAACTGTTCTATCATACTAGGTGTTCCTAAAATAAACAAACGCTTCCATTCAGGATGGTGATGTTTCAGATAGTCAATAGTTGCTTGTGCAGAAGTATACATATCTTCTTCTGTAGCTTCAATTTCTAAAGCCTTTAATTTTTCCAAATATTCGGACGTATTTTTCGACGGATTATTGGTAAGGAAAGAATAGCTAATCCCTAACCTTTTCAACTTTTTAAGAAAATCAGTTGTATAAGGGAAAAGCGTTTCCCCGTTATATATTGTGCCGTCCATGTCTAAAGCAACATGTTTAATCTTTTTTATTTTTTCTAAAATATACGCAGGTGTATGCGCTACTTCTTTTATATAATTCATTATGCTAATATACCTTGTTCCGTTAAATAAAAGTTTTATAAAACTCCATTTTCGCTAAACAAATCCTCTACCCATTGATCGAGGTAACCTGTTCGAACAGCCAT
>DATGTY010000135.1:0-4572 GCA_035301605.1 Chitinophagaceae bacterium
GTTTGAGAGCAAAGGGATGCAAAAATACTTGCGTGCACTGAAGCCTGATCAGTTTGGGGATCTGATTGCGATGAATGCCTTGTACCGACCGGGCCCTATTGCCTACATTCCGAATTATATCGATCGTAAGCATGGAAGAGAAGATATCTCTTATGACTTACCGGAAATGGAGGAGTATCTGAAGGAAACGCATGGTATTGCGGTTTATCAGGAGCAGGTGATGTTACTTTCTCAAAAATTGGCAGGATTTACAAAAGGAGAAGCTGATACCTTGCGTAAGGCGATGGGAAAGAAGAAAATAGCTGTTTTGGAGAAGATGAAATCCAAATTTCTGGATGGCTGTAAAGAGAAAGGTCATGATCCTAAGATTTGTGATAAAATATGGGAAGATTGGAAGGCGTTTGCTTCTTATGCCTTTAATAAATCGCATTCTACCTGCTATGCTTTTGTTGCCTATCAAACAGCTTATTTGAAAGCACATTATCCGGCGGAGTATATGGCGGCGATAATGACCAATCATCTGAATAATATTGAAAAACTTACTTTCCACATGGAAGAAAGTAAGCGGATAGGCGTGCCGGTATTGGGTCCAAATGTTAATGAATCAGGACATAATTTTACTGTCAATGAAGAAGGGAAAATAAGGTTTGGATTAGCCGGATTGAAAGGTGTAGGGGATAGTGCGGTGGATAATATCGTTAATGAAAGGATAGAAAATGGGCCATTTGAAAGTATTTTTGATTTTATACAAAGAATTAATTTAAGGTCGGTAAACAAGCGGGCTATGGAGTGTTTAGCTAAGTCCGGCGCTTTTGATTGCTTCGATGATCTTCATAGAGCGCAATATTTTTTCCATCCGGAAAATGATCCTAAAACCGGAATAGAAAGACTGGTTCGTTTTGGTAATCAGTCTCATGCGAGTAAAACACAAATGGAGGGCAGTCTGTTTGGAGAGATGGAAATGCCGGAGATTGATTTGCCGGAAATCCCCGAATGTGATCCCTGGACTTTGATGGTTCGACTAGAGAAAGAACGTGAAGTGGCTGGGATTTATCTGAGTGGGCATCCTTTAGATAGCTATAAATTTGAATTAAAGCATTATCGCTTTACAAGCCTACGTGCTTTGAAGGACCAGATGGAAGATTTAGCGGAAAAAGCGCAGGAGGGAAAGTCTATTAAGGACAAGAGATTCAGACTTGGTGTATATGTGACAGAGGCATTGGATCGTGTTTCAAAGAAGGGAAATAAATATGGCAAATTGCTGGTACAAGATTATACCGGCGCCAGAGAATTGATGTTATTCAAGTCGGATTTTATAAAATTTTCTAAGTTTTTAACCTCCGGATTAATATTGTGTATTGATGGTGTGGTACAACCCAAAAAATTCAGACCGGAAGAAATAGAATTTAAAATTCTGAAAATTCAATTGTTGGATGAAATACGAACGACGTTGACAGATGAAATAGAAATTGCAGCGCGAGCAAGTAGTATTACTTCGGAACAGGTAGATTTTCTGGCCAATAACTTGCAAGAAAATCCGGGAGGTAGTGGATTTCGTCTTTATTTATCGGATGAAGATGATCCCAAGCAGCGGATAAGTTTATGCAGTCTGAAGAAAAGAGTGGAGATGAACGAAGATTTGGTACAATTTTTAGATACACAGAAAAATTTTAATGTTCGTATAAGTATGAATAATAATTAGGAAATTTTTAAGGGTGGCTGTTTAATTGCATGATATAGAGTAAGTTGAGGCGTTTATAAGTTAGTCGGATTGGTAAGGGTGGTTTGAAGCTGACAAAAAGACACTATCTTTGCCGTTGGTGCAGTTATTGTACTTTAATATTTATAATGAAATCTTTGTAGAAAAGATCTTTTAAAACACATAAAAAACATAGATATGGCTTTAGAATTTTCAGACAGTAATTTCCAGGCAGATGTACTGGATTCTGACAAATTAAGCGTAGTTGATTTTTGGGCAGAATGGTGTGGCCCTTGTCGCGCTGTTGGTCCTGTAGTAGAAGAACTTGCAAAAGAATATGATGGTAAAGTGAATGTTGGTAAAGTGAATGTGGACGAAAATCCACAAACTTCTATGAATTATGGAATTACCAGTATCCCAGCTATCTTGTTTATCAAAGGAGGCGAAGTTGTAGATAAACAAGTAGGTGCAGTACCTAAGTCTGTATTGAATAAAAAGATACAGGCCAATTTGTAAGTAGTAAATAATTATTTAAAAAAACCCACGATAGTAAAATATTGTGGGTTTGTATTTTATAGAAGGGATTTTATCATTATTCATCTTACCATCTAACATGTGAACGTAGCATCCAGGCTGTTTTTTCATGCCATTGTAAAACCCGGGTCAGGAAATCTGTTGTTCCCGGATCATTATGCTCTTCTTCTATATTCTGTATTTTCTCACGTAGTTGCCGACAAATAGTTTCGTGATCATTTAATAAGGCTTTAATCTGTTTATTTTGATCTTCTGTATAAGCCAACTCTTTTAACTGAGTCAATTGTAGGCAATCTTGTAAGTTTCCTTTAGCCAAACGCCCCAATTGTCTGATTCTTTCGGCTATGTCGTCTATCAGCTGTTCTATCTCATGATACTGACTTTCATAAAATTCGTGAATACTTATGAAGTTTTCACTTTCAATATTCCAATGCTGATTTCTTGTTTTGGTATAAAGTACCGTTTCGTCGGCTAATAACGTATGAAGGAATTTGACGGTTTCCTTTGTATATTCTTGAGAAAGTCCAATGTTGGGATCCATAGCTTTTTTGTTTCAAGATACGAAATATTATGGAATGAGCAAAATATCAACTCAATCCGAATCCCTTGTCAATAAGTGTCGCTTTCTGGTCAGCTGCTTGGGTAGCAAGTTCATCGCAGCGGTTGTTAAATGGATTGTCGGCATGTCCTTTAACCCATTTAAATTGAATAGAATGTTTTTTGTAGGATTCAAGAAATCGTAACCAAAGATCTTTGTTCTTTTTGTCTTTGAAGCGTTTCTTTACCCAATTAAAAAGCCAGCCTTTTTCTACAGCATTGGCTACGTATTTGCTGTCGGTATAGATGATGACATTTAGACCCTCCTTTTTGAGTATTTCAAGAGCAGAAATCACTGCCATGAGTTCCATTCGGTTGTTCGTCGTTTTTTTATATCCGGCAGAAATCTCTTTCTTTTTATTCTTCCATTGAAGGATAGCGCCATATCCTCCGGGGCCTGGATTGCCTCGGGAAGCGCCATCCGTATATATTACTACGGGCTGATTTGACATATGAAATGAGCGTTAATGGTTGTCTTCTCCTAACCAAGTATTGATAATTCTTTCTACCCTTCCGGATTCCTGTAGCTTCAGAAGCGTTATATCTATTTCATGTAGATCCTGAGAATTTATTGGGACAGCGAAGCCGTATCCTTGTCGTATATATTCATCTCTAGAAATAACTACATTTTCGTCTTTATGTGTTTTATGAAAATACAATAATTGTGGACGATCAAATACGATGGCATCTACTTTTCCCGTTTTCAGTGCACGATATGCTTCCTCTAGTGTTTGTACATAAACTTCTTTTGTACCATAAGGTTGTACAAACTCATCCGCAGGGGAATCTTTTACGAGGGCTACTTTTTTATTGGCTAACTGATTTGCTTTAGTAATAGTATTGGTACTAAAACCCGAAAGGGTGAGTGTACTGGCAATTCCTGCTACCATTGTTGTTGCAAAAACGATAGATATAATCATCCAGCTTCCGGCAATCACTCTCCCTTTGAGTGTCTTGGGGGATAAATCTCCATAACCGGTGGTGGTCATAGTTACAATTGCACACCACATACCGTTGGCAATCCCTTTTGTCGGTTGATGAGGAAATTCTTCCGGATTCTTCTTTCGTTCTGCCAGCCATAAGAAGGTGCCTACGATGGAAAGAATAAATAAGAAAATGAATACTGCATAGAAGAATCTGATACTAAAGAAAGGTTTAACTCGCTGCCAGAGCGAAGGTGGTTCAGTACGAGACATGATGGAGAGACTGGATTGATAGTAGGGTTGGGTGAATTTGGCATTAATAGAACGGCTAGCTGTGATACTAATCGGTCCTACTACCGCATCCAAGGTGCCACTGTCCAGATCAGCTAAAGCATTGGGAACATCATGGTAAGGGATGAGCTTATAATCAAAATTATCTTCATTGGCAATAGCCTGCCATATTTCTAAAGAAATACCGGTTTCTAATTGGGTATCTACTACAAATGGAGCAGAACCTGCTACACCAATATTGAAGGTTTTTTGTGCTGTTACATTCGTATAAAAAAGGGAAAACAGGACTAAACAGAAAGAGGATAATAGAAATCTTTTGTAGTTCATATTTTTATGATTGAAATTTCAAAATTAATTATTCTTCTCTTTTTTGAGAAGGAAGTTAGAAAAATAATCTGTTTTTAATAGATTCCCCACAAAAAAACAGCTAAAACACTTCCAAATAATACAATCATAAATGCATAAGTCGGAGGAAGCCAAATACGGTGTTTTCGGGGTAAGGGGAATTCTTTTTTGTATCTCCTGGAA
>DATGTY010000136.1:0-3433 GCA_035301605.1 Chitinophagaceae bacterium
CATGGAATTAGCCCATCCGGATTTGAACAATAAGTTAGATTCTTATCAAAAAATTACCTATTCGGACATTTATACTTTTCTTAAAAATATAGATTTTGAACAAGAGGAATTTCCTGTCTCCGAATTCAATTACATGTATTACGCTTTATTAACCGCAACGATAGCTAAACAGCAAAACGAAGATTATTTCACCCTACTCCATGAAAATGTCATCGAACCGCTGAAACTAACGCACACTCAGTATTTAGACGATTTCAAAGCGGAAGAGCTAAGCCCTGTCTTTGACAGAACAGGCGAAACCGAACGATTACACTTTGCTGCATTGAAAGAAAGTGCGGGGCTCCAATCCTCTTTAGAAGACATGATCAGCTTCACGCGGCAGCAATTGTTATTCGCAGAAAATAGCCTGCAAAAAGGCATGACTCTAACGCGGGATCTGTCTAGTTTCGATGAACAGGATCAAGCCGTAGGCTTAGCATGGCAAAGTGAGATGACAGAAGGAATGGTGTACTATTATGTCCAAGGAAATACTCCTGGCTCTTCGGCTTTTGTCACAGTAATACCCGATATCAAATCTGCTTTAATTATTTTATCCAACACTCCTTTGGATGTACAAAATTTCTCAAGAGCTATTTTAAATCAAATGATTCAAGAATAACTTTCTGTCTTCTAATCATCAATACGAAGGAATTTACCTTCTTTGCTAAACTCAAGTTCTAATCCATTAGAAATTTCGATTTCATCGTAATTTCTCTTCATTTTCAAGTTAGTGATGTACAAATCAGGATAATGTTCCTTAACGTAGCTTTGTATAGATTCCGATAATAAACCTGCCGGCACTTCTCCGCATTGCATATCTACTTTATAGAAATCGCCGTTTCCGTCAAATTCAATTTTTTCCCTCCCGCTCAGTTTCAATTTGTACTCCTTAACCCGTCCATTTTTCGTTTTAGATTTTATCTGAATAACTTCTAAATCCGGAAAATACTGCTTCACAAAATCCTGAGATTTCTGTGGTAGCTCTTGCAAAGATATGCGTTTTTTTTGCGCCTGAACCGGACTTAAAAATAACATACAAACAAAAACGGAAAATGATATGCTCAATATTCTTTTCATAATATTTAATTTTAATAAAGTTTTTAAACTATTTTTTATTTACTCTTCTATCTCATCAGATAAAGGCATAAATACAGCTTTCAAATCTGGATCTTCCATGCTTTTATCTAATGGAAAAATCGGTCTTTTTATATTTTTATATTCTAATCTGTACAAATCTTGATCCACTCCGCCCGGTGTGAGCGCCATCACCCAATCCTTCTGTATATCATACAGCTCCGGCACCAAATAACCTTGTTTTACGACCAGTACATCCGTATTCTCAAGATCTATATCCAAGTCAGAGAACTGTTTTAAATAATGATAAGCTGCTCTTTTTTTAGTAACTATCACAGTTGAATTCCCTACTTTTACCGCTACCGAAGTATTGTCCCCACCTTCATTGATAGCATTAATTATGCCGCTTAATTTTACAGGCCCTGCGTGATTGTTATCAACCAAGGCCCCCACTTCTTCTTCTACTTCTGATCCCACCCCTGCTTCAAGGGCTTTTTCCACAAATTTCTCTCCCGGAATAGAAGCATAAACCCATGCTTTCCCGTCTTCTGAAGTGAAGCTCGGGGTCTGCAACAACTCTTGCAGTGTCCAAGTAACATCTCCGGCACCTCCTGCTGTAGGATTATCGCCCATATCACTGATAACAAAAGGTTTCTTATCACTTTTTATCGCTTTAGAAATAGCCTTCTCAAAATCTAAAGTAGGTGCAACAAAATCAAACTCTTCTCTGACTTTCCAAAAATCTGCCGCTAAAGTCTCTGCCGCTTTTTCAACAGACTCTTTATCATCTCCATAAGCCATTACCACGCCATGATTTCTCGGTTGATCTCCCCACGGATAAGACATCCATATAGAAATATCTATCATCTTATCACCACTAATAAAAGTAGGTATTTTGCGATATAAGCTCTTTCCAGGCTCTACCCGAGTGCTCGTCTGTTCTCCCGCCAAGAGAATAGGCACCGGTACCCAAGCTTTGTATTTGGGCTTCCCCTTCCCATGTTCAAACCTATCCAAAAGATTATCTATGGCTCTTCTTTTTGTTTCCCACCTATCTTCATGCGGTGCCATTCGAAATGCCGTGATTAAATCTGTATGCTGGGCCAAAGTAGGAGAAACGCTTCCATGCAAATCCATTGAAGTAGAAATAATAGTCTCCTTACCTGCTACCTTACGGATACGTGTGATAAAATCACCTTCTGGATCTTCCATACCTTCTACTCCCATGGCCCCGTGGATATCAAAGTATATTCCGTCTAAAGGTAAATGATGTTCCAGACTATCTAATATCCTATTTACCAAAACTTCATAGGCTTCTTTAGTCGCTTGCCCGCCGGGCATCGCATGACCGACGATCAAAGGAATCCAATTTGCCTCTTCTCTTAAGCTTGAATCCTGATGAAAAAACGGATAAGAATCAAAAATTTCTGTTCCATATTTAGGCCTGAAATCTTCTTCCTGAGTTAAAGCAGGTGAAAAAACACTGGCTTCCAGACCTAATCCGAGGATAGCTATTTTAGGAAGGGTGGAATCCTCGACATCCGACTCGGACTGACCAACACAGCCTAAAGTTAAAAATAAGATTATTAACCCCCATAAAAAACTAGAATATCGACATTCGTTTGGCTTCATTTACTTTGATATTTTTTTTAATAGACATCTAATAGGTAATGCAAAAACCTCCCTACTTCTCTTATTCACCAAAACACGTGAATTGCAAGAATATATTGTTGGTGCTTATAGTTTTATGACAAAAACCACTTACCTATATTATATTTTAAATATAACGATTATAAATTATTTTCTTGAATGCACTCAATAAGTTTTAACCCGTTAAATTCCGGAAACATGCTTGTCTTTAGGAAAACTAATCGAATAACTTATTTTTAAAACTTTCGCTTCTCCCGGCTCAAGGGATACTTTCCAGCGGAGCTCTCCTTTTTCATTGTTTACTTGCGCCCCTGAAGTCTCGGTAAGTTTGACAACAATATCTTTTTCTGTGGAAACGGGAAACTGTTCTACTACTTCCATTTCCGTGGCTTCGCTTCTTGTATTCCTTACGGTGATTTCATAGGTATAATCTCGTTTTTTTGTTTTACCTAAAAACGTCGTTTTGCTCCCCTCCTCTTCTACCTTTTCATATTTACTATGTATTCTGTCATCTCTTCCCAAGCTCAGCGTCAAAGTATCTTCGGTAGAATTTGGGTTGATATAAGAAGTACCTGCATAATTATTGTCAATAAGCAAATTTGCATTCCCCGGCAACAAATTGTATTGCTCCCAATCCGTTATCTTTCCAATTAAAAATGCCGTTTCATCT
>DATGTY010000137.1:0-2808 GCA_035301605.1 Chitinophagaceae bacterium
ATTATTGGGTTCATGGATGGTTATCCTAATGAATATAAAAAAGATGGAATGGTTGATATTTATTTATTTGATTATTTTGACATTGGTCGTGCCAATGGGTTGAGTACTTATGTACGTGAATTATCACGAGGGCTAAAGCAAAGGTCTGACATTCAGTTGCATTACGTCTGGATACATAGTCAGAGCGAACATCGAGTATTGGAAAAGGAGGGGAAAGAGGGGGCGATACATTATTATATTCCTAAGCATATTTCCGATATGAAAGATCATTCCGGCTATGATTTGGAAGTAGCTGACTTTCTGGCTAAAGATATGCGGAAGCAGGCACAAGTCATCGTGCATTTTAATTGGATTAATCATTGCGTCTTTGGTCGTATTTTGAAAAAGAAAGTGGATTGTACAACACTATTGACAAAGCATTGTATCCCTTGGCGGGATTTTATTACCGGGAAATATGAGACATTTAAAGAATTGGACGAATTGCTTGTATCAGAAAAGAAGCACCAGATCATTCCTCCGGCTCTCAAAAGAGAATGGATTAGTTATGACTCCGTTGACCATGTGATTGCGGTAACCCATTTTGCCAAAAAAGCGCTTATCAATTTATTGGATTATCCTCAAGAGAAAATTGATGTTATTTACAATGGGCTGGATTTGTCGGGAATGGATATGACAAGAAGGAACAAGCTGGAGATAAAGAAAAAATATGGGTTTGCTACAAGGGAGAAGATTGTGTTGTATGCGGGAAGTATGGATGAGCGGAAAGGGTTATTTGATTTGGTAAGAGGATTTGAGAAATTAATTGATAGATATGATGGATCAGTCAGGCTGGTATTAGCCGGATCTGGGAATCATGCCGGTGTTTTAGATAAGATAGAAAGATTCTGGTCTAAAATAACCTTTACCGGAAACATAGATAAGTCTACGCTTTATGATTTATATTCTGTTGCAGATATTGGAGTGGTTCCTTCTTATGTAGAGCAATGCAGCTTTACGACGATAGAAATGATGCACGCAGGTTTACCTATTATCGTTTCTAATATTGATGGTTTGAGAGAAATGGTTCCTGACAGAGGAGGATTAAAAGTGGAACGTAAGTTAGGGAAGAAAGCTGCTTATATAGATGCTGAAGAATTAGCCGAAAAAATTTATCTCTATTTAGCTCATCCGGAAAGGGCAAAGGAATATGCAACCGAGGCTAGAAAAAGAGCCAAGGAACAGTTTCAAAGCCAAAAGATGGTAGATGCCACAATAGCAGTTTATGAAAAAATGATTACATCAGAAGAAAAAAATACTGTAGGGAAGAAAAGACAAGCGTCTCCCCTGGTGAGTATCCTTTTACCTTGCTACAATGGAGAAAAATATCTCCAGGAATGTATTCAAAGTATCATGAAGCAAACCTATAATCACTTCGAGTTAATCTTGGTAGATGATGGATCTACAGACAATTCTGAGAAAATTATTAGAAGGTATCATGATTCTCGTATTCGTTTTATTAAAAATAAAAAAAACAAAGGGATAAGATATAGCTTGAATAGAGCACTGTCACTGGTCAAAGGGAGGTATGTGGCACGACTGGATTCAGATGATCAAATGCATCCTCAACGGTTAGAAAAGCAAGTTCAATTTTTGGAAAGGTCTCCTTCTGTAGCCTTGGTAGGGTCAGGGCATTATGTAGTAGATATGATCGGACGACCTTTAAATTTAATGGATTATCCAATTAAGGATAAAGATATAAGATCAAGAATATGGTTCCGAAACCCGTTCTCTCACCCTGCTATCATGGTACGAACGGAAGTGCTAAAAGAATTTGGTTATTCAGATAGATATAAATATTGTGAAGATTATTATTTATGGTTTCGAATAGCTGAACGATATGAAATAGCTAACCTTCCCGATTACCTGACTTTTTATAGAGTACATGATAAAAATATCTCGAGTAGCCATCAAAAGATGCAAAGACAACATGCACTTTCTCTTATTTCGGACCAACTGAGTAAAACTGGCTTGAGATATTCTACGGAAGAAATGATGATTCATGGAGCTATTTGTTTTGGGTATGGGAAAAGATTTTTCAATTCCAAGGAGAAAATAAAAAAACTAAATAATTGGTTAGATAGACTATTGTCACATTTGGCTGAGATGGGAGATCTACCTGTATCATATATTGATCAAACTAAAAACGATATTATTTCTTGTTATTGTAGTCTAAATCCTTTCTCTCTGTATTTTACTAAGACTCATTCAAAAAGAAATGTATGCTGAAAAAGTTTCCTTGTGATCGGCAAATGGATATGAATGATTGTGGTCCTGCCAGTCTAAAAATGATTGCACGGTACTATGGCAAATACTATTCTTTACAATTTTTGCGTGACCGTTGTGGGATTACGCGGGAAGGGATCTCTTTTTTGGATTTGAGTTACGCTTCTGAAAGTATTGGCATTAGGTCAAAATCCTTGAAATGTACGATAGATGATTTGTTGAATAAGATTCCTTTACCGGCAATTATTCATTGGGATAACAGTCACTTTATAGTTGTTTATAAGACGAACCCTAAGAGAGAGATAATCTATGTTTCTGATCCTGCAAAGGGGCGTGTCGCCTATACTAAAGAGCAATTTGCTAAGCATTGGGTAAAAAAGAAGGAGGGCCATGGAGCATTGTTGGCTGTTGAGCCGCAGGCTGAGTTTTATGAGCGTCGGGCAGAAGAAAAGACCGGACGGAAAAAGACCATGGAGAATTTTATTGGTTATTTCCGTCCTTTTAAAAAAAGTTTCGTCAATCTCATTATCGTTATGCTTGTGGTAA
>DATGTY010000138.1:0-7575 GCA_035301605.1 Chitinophagaceae bacterium
TTTGCCGATGATGTTGTGTTCCGGAGGTGGAGGCAGAGCAGATTATGGTGCCTTGCAATATTTTACTGAATTCTGGCCCAGTGATAATACGAATCCTTTGGATAGAATTTTTATTCAATGGGGGTATTCTTATTTGTATCCTGCCATTGCTTCGGCTAGCCATGTGACTACCATGGGACAGAATTATTCGCTTAAATTTAGAATCGATGTAGCAATGATGGGGAAATTAGGTTTTGATATGAAGTTTGATCGACTGGGTGATGAAAAGATCCGTTTTGTTAAAAATGCAGTGTCTTTATATGATGAAATCAAATCGACCGTTTGGTATGGCGACTTATATCGGCTTATTTCACCTTATGAGGGAAATAGAGCCGCATTGATGTATGTGAGCAAGGATAAATCCGAAGCAGTTGTGTTTTCTTATTCCTTATATGATGTGCTCTATTCAGAAAACACCACTATTAAATTTAATGGACTGGATGCCAGTAAAAAATATAAGGTAACGGAAGTTAATCTCCCAGAAGGGAAACAGTCTCGTTGTCCTGAATCCGGACAGGTGTATTCCGGGGCTTTTCTCATGCAAGTCGGCATTCATGCACCAATTGGTGGGAAGGCACAAAGTGCTGTTTTTAGAATAGTTGCTCAATAATTCTATTTATTATAAATAAAACTATATAAATAAAATTTATAAAAAACTAAATTTTATAGCAATTAATGGGTTGTAAAACATCTTTTTAACGGGTGAGGGCTTTAATATTTTGCAAAAATTGAATAAAAAGCTTGTATGGTAATATTTATTATCCGACTTTTGTAAAAATTCTTCTATGAAAGTTTTAAGACGATCCGCCCTAAAAGGGTTGTATGAATCTCCTATTAAATCCATGTCGGAGTTTACAAATGCACCCGAATTAAAAGACGCCAAGATTACCGATTTTTATGCGAGTAATGTATTTACCGGCAAAATAATGCGGGAGTACCTTACAGATGAGGCTTATAAAAGTCTGTCTAATTCGGTAAAACACGGATTGAAAATTGACCGTAAAATGGCAAGTCAGATAGCTTCAGGTATGCGTGCCTGGGCAATGGATAAAGGTGTGAGCCATTATACTCACTGGTTTCAGCCTTTAACCGGAACAACAGCAGAGAAGCATGATGCTTTTTTTTCTATTGATGAAGATGGTACGCCGCTTGAGAATTTTGATGGCAATTCACTGGTTCAGCAAGAGCCGGATGCCTCAAGTTTTCCCAGTGGTGGTCTTCGTGTAACTTTTGAGGCGAGAGGATATACGGCTTGGGATCCTTCCTCTCCTGCATTTATTATGGATATGGGATTGGGGAAAACTTTGTGTATCCCAACGGCGTTTGTCTCATACAATGGAGAGTCTTTAGATTATAAAGCGCCACTATTGAAGTCTATTGAAGGTCTGGATAAAATTGCAACACAAGTTTGTAATTATTTTGATAAAAATGTAACCTCTGTTAGCTCTACTTTAGGTTGGGAGCAAGAGTATTTCCTAGTGGATGCGAAATTGGCGCAGGCACGTCCGGATTTGATGCAATGTGGGCGTACTGTAATGGGGCATCCTCCGGGTAAAGGACAGCAGCTGGATGATCATTATTTTGGATCTATTCCCGACAGAGCTTATGCTTTTATGCGAGATTTGGAAGTAGAGTGTTATAAATTAGGCATTCCGCTGAAGACACGACATAATGAAGTTGCTCCATCGCAATTTGAATGTGCTCCTATTTATGAGGAAATGAATATTGCGGTTGATCATAATGCACTATTAATGGATGTGATGCGGAAGGTGGCTCGGCGTCATGAACTAAAAGTGTTGTTTCATGAAAAACCCTTTGCACAGATGAATGGCTCCGGGAAACATAATAATTGGAGTTTGGCTACCAGCACAGGAGTAAATCTGCTGTCTCCCGGAAAAACGCCCAAGACCAATCTAATGTTTCTGACTTTCTTTATCAATACGATTAAGGCTGTACATGATCATGCAGATTTGTTACGCGCATCTATAGCATCAGCCAGTAACGATTATCGATTGGGATCCAGTGAGGCGCCTCCAGCCATTATTTCTGTTTTTATTGGAGAGTATTTAACCTCTGTATTAAAAGAAATTGAATCCCGGGTGAGTGAGAAATTTGATGAGCAGGATGAAGCGATGTTAAAGATGGATTTGTTGAAGAGTATTCCTGAATTATTCCGGGATAATACGGATAGAAACCGTACTTCACCTTTTGCCTTTACAGGAAATAAGTTTGAATTTAGAGCGGTAGGTTCCACTGCAAACTGTGCTAATGCCATGACCTATCTCAATACCATCGTTGCAGATACGCTTATTAAATTTAAAGAAAAGGTGGATTCTCTGATTTCTAATGGAGAAAAGAAGGAAATAGCTATTTTGCAAGTGCTTCAAAGTCATATTGTAGCATCAAGAAGCGTATTGTTTGAAGGAGATGGTTATAGTAGCGCCTGGGAGCGGGAAGCCGGGAAAAGGGGGTTGCCTAATGAAAAGAATACCCCTAATGCACTGAGTGCTTTGACAGATGAAAAGGCAATTAAAGTATTTACAGATTTAAAGGTCTTTTCTGAAAAGGAATTTCGGGCGAGATATGATATGCTGTTAGAGCAATATAGTAAAGAGGTGCAGATAGAGGCGAGGGTGTTGGGCGAGCTTTGTACTAATTATGTGATTCCTGCAGCAATTTCTTACCAAAATAGAGTGATTGAGAATATTAGAGGATTACAAAAACTGGGCTTGGAGGAAAAGAGCTGGGCGGTTCAGAAAGAAATTGTGGAAGGAATTTCTTTACATATTAATGAAATTGGAAAAGGGGTAAATAAGATGGTTGAGACGAGAAAAAGAATCAATCGAATAGAAGATGAAAAGGAAAAAGCCCTGGCTTATGGAGATGAAGTGAAAGGTCTCTTCGATCCGATAAGATATCATTGCGATAAATTAGAGTTTATTGTGGATGATGAAGATTGGCGACTTGCAAAATATAGAGAACTCCTTTTTCTGAATTAATTTTTCTAAAATTTGGTTTTATCCGGTAGTGGTTATTATAACCACTACCGGATTTTTTTATACGAAATTTTATAAAAACTATCCTAAATTCTATAACAATTTCAGCTGCAAGGTCATTTAACTTTGCATTAAAAATAAACCAGAAATGAAACATACCTATAAAGTAACGGGAATGAGTTGTGATGGATGTAAAGCCCATGTTGAAAAATCCTTGAAGGATGTGGAGAACGTGGAAAATGTGGTGGTAGATTTGAAGAGAGGATCGGCAGAAATAGAAATGACCAAGCATGTGGAATTAGAGAAGCTTCAGGATGTATTGAAGGGAAGCTCCTATCAAATAGATGCTCCCGGAGCATCACATACACCACCTCAACAAGCTTTAAAGAAGGAAACTATAGCTGGAGATGCTGTATATTATTGTCCCATGCATTGTGAAGGGGAAAAGGCCTATGATGAACCGGGAAGTTGTCCGGTCTGTGGAATGGATTTAATTGAACAACCCCGGCAAAAAAAGAAAACACAATATACCTGTCCTATGCATCCGGAAATAGTACAGGATGAGCCGGGAAGTTGTCCTAAGTGTGGAATGGACTTAGTTCCAATGGCGGCACCCTCGGAAGAAGAGGAAAACATGACCTATAAAAAACTATTGAAAAAATTTAAGATAGCGGTAGGTTTTACTTTGCCTGTTTTCATTATTGCCATGTCGGGGATGATTCCCAATAATCCTTTATATAGATGGATGGATATAAAATATTGGAATTGGGTAGAGTTCGCATTATCTCTTCCTGTGGTTTTCTATGCAACCTGGATGTTTTTTGAACGAGCCTGGCGTTCGATTAAAACCTGGCATTTGAATATGTTTACCCTTATTGGTATTGGTGCAGGCGTAGCATGGCTTTTTAGTGTGGTGGCTTTATTATTTCCCGGAATGATCCCCTCAGAATTTAAGAATTCCACAGGGGTTGTTCATGTATATTTTGAATCAGCCTCGGTTATTTTGACTTTAGTCTTGCTGGGACAATTGTTAGAGGCGCGGGCACATGGAAAAACGAATGCGGCTATTAAGTCATTGTTAAAGCTGGCGCCTCAGCAGGCCACAAAAGTGGTAGGTGAGGAGACATTGATTGTCGCAATAGACGATATTCAAAAAGGGGATGTATTAAAAGTAAAACCGGGAGAAAAAGTGCCGGTGGATGGATTGATTATGGACGGAGAAACGAATATTGATGAGTCTATGATTACCGGAGAACCGATTCCTATAGACAAGAAAGAAGGAGATTATGTAAAGTCGGGAACGATTAATGGGAACAAAACCTTTTTGATGACTACTGAAAAGGTAGGCGCAGAAACGCTGCTTTCTCAGATTATTGAGATGGTGAATACAGCGAGTCGCTCTCGTGCTCCAATTCAGAATTTAGCGGATAGAATATCGGCTTATTTTGTACCTATTGTAGTGGTGGTGGCCGTTTTTACTTTTATCATATGGGCGATATTTGGTCCGGCTCCCTCTCAGGTATATGCGCTGGTGAATGCTGTGGCGGTTTTGATTATTGCCTGTCCTTGTGCTTTGGGTCTTGCTACTCCTATGGCCGTAATGGTTGGCGTGGGAAAGGGTGCACAATCTGGGATATTGGTAAAAAGTGCAGGGGCATTAGAACTCATGAATAAGATAGATGTGGTAGTTGTGGATAAAACCGGAACAATTACGGAGGGAAACCCTTCTGTAGAAGAGGTAGTCGTTACGGATACACGATTTTCTAAAGAAGAGGTTATTCAACGTATCTTATCCTTAAATAGCAATAGCGAACATCCGCTGGCTAAAGCTACTTTAGTTTATGGAAAGCAGGAAAATATAGCACCCGAAAAAGTGCAAAATTTTGAATCGGTTTCGGGAAAGGGAGTAATTGGACTCCTTGGACATAAGCAAATTGCTTTAGGAAATAAAAGGATGATGGAGGAAGATGCTATTGGGATTTCGAAAGATGTTGTAGAAAAGGTGAAGGCGCTGCAACAGCAGGGAAAGACAGTTTCTTTTTTATCGGAAGAAAGTAAGGTCATAGGATATGTTGTGTTGTCAGATAAGATTAAACCAAGTTCCAAAGAAGCTATTCGGAAATTGCAGGAGGAAGGCATAGCGGTATGGATGTTTACCGGCGATAATGAGCGTACTGCCAAGTCTGTTAGTGAAGAAATCGGGTTGGATGGATTTAAAGCAGGATTTTTGCCCGAAGATAAGTTAAAGGGAGTAAAAGAAATACAAGCTAAAGGTAAAAAATTGGCTATGGCAGGCGATGGAATTAATGATGCTCCTGCGCTGGCGCAAGCTGATATTGGTATAGCTATGGGCGCTGGTACAGATGTGGCTATTGAAAATGCCGAAATTACTCTGGTGGAGGGCGATTTAAGAGGAATTGCTAAAGCAAAAATATTGAGTGAGAAAACGATGAAGAATATACGGCAGAACCTTTGGTTTGCTTTGGGTTATAATACTTTGGGTATTCCGATTGCTGCCGGTGTCTTGTATCCTGTATTTGGATTGTTATTATCGCCTATGATAGCAGCCTTGGCCATGAGCTTTAGCTCTGTTTCTGTAATAGCAAATTCTCTTAGATTAAGAAAAAGTAAGTTATAGTAGGAAGGTTTGTTTTTTTAGAGCGTACGCGTGAGTTCTAAAATAAATCTTAAAAGTATTATAAAAGAGAGAATCAATTTTAAGAAATGTTACCTTTGAATCGCGTGAAGAAAGTATTTTTTATATTAATGACTCTGGGCATCGTCTTCTATTTTATTCCTGCTACTGCGAATAATATGGATATGTCCTGTTCTAAACATGAGGCAAAGGATATGTCTTGTTGTGAAGGAGAAAATACTACTGCTTCGAAGGATGCTGCAGATAATGATATTCCTTGGCAATTAAATAAACCGGAAAAACAAAAAGATGAACATGGTTGTTGTGGAGGCAGTTGTCCAGCACCTGCTTGCCATTGTCCGGTTACGGCTGTGTATGTTACTATTGTAGCTCATACTAAATCAGATGATTGGCTAGATCCGGGTGTTAGCCTGTTTCCTTCCATCCCTTCCGATGTTTTTTCTGGTTTCTCTTCTATTTGGCGTCCCCCAAAAATTGGGTAATTAGTTTTCTTGCTTTTCTTATAAACTAAAACTATTGTTTTCACTGATTTCTTTAGTGGAAGCCTGTTTTAGTGAAATCCTGTTTGTAAGTATAGAAAAGACTCTTTTAATACAGTGTCCTTTATATAAGAGGGGTTATGTGTTTTAAAGAATCTTCCTTTATTTTAATTGAATAGTTCTATTGGTCTCCTAAGAGAGTAGTATTTTCAATGAACTATTACCCAATCACTTATTCAAAAATGAAAAAGATAATTTTATTGATGAGTCTTGTCTTGTTTGTTCAGACGACCATCGCTCAATCCCTTGATTTTGATCATGGGAATAATGAAGTATATACCCCCTATCATAGCTTTGCAGCACCGGTTGCAACGCCCACTCCTTTGGATGCGCCTGTGAAAGGACCCATTTCTAATAATGAAAAAAATCTGGCAACTAAAGCTGTAAAAGGAGCTCATTCCGGTATTCATTTTCCTAAAGGTACCAAGGGTGTGAAAACTGTTAGGTATGACTTGTATATTACCGATACAACAGTGAATTATACCGGGGAAGATCGGCATGCTATTGCTGTGAATGGCAAATTACCCGGCCCTACCTTACATTTTACGATAGGAGATACGGCACTTATTTATGTTCATAATTTAGCAGACAAACCGTCGGGGGTACACTGGCATGGGGTACAACTTCCAAATCGAATGGATGGTGTTCCATCACTGACGCAGCAGCCCATCCCACCCCATACTACTTATATTTATAAATTTCCGGTAGTACAAGCAGGTACCTATTGGTATCACAGTCATTTTGATTTGCAAGAGCAGATTGGATTGTATGGCGCATTGATTTTTAATAAAAGGACAGAACCGGATATCCCTACTATTCCTATTGTTTTGAGTGATTGGAGTGATATGAAACCAAAACAAATTGATCGCCGGCTGCATACCGGAAATGCAGACTGGTTCGGAATAAAAAAACATTCCGTTCAAAGTTATTGGGAAGCATTAAAAGCCGGTAAAACAGGGGTTAAGTTTGTGAATGAATGGAAGCGGATGGAGGCTATGGATGTGAGTGATATTTATTATGAGCGCTTTTTGCTTAATGGAGATACTGCAGATGTCTTTTCCAGGTTTAAAGCGGGAGATAAGGTGCGATTGCGTGTAGTAAATGGTGCATCTTCTTCCTATTTTTGGCTGAGTTACAGTGGAGGAGAGATAAAGGTGGTGGCAAATGATGGTAATGATGTGGAGCCGGTTGATGTAGATAGATTACTCATTGGCCCTTCCGAAACCTATGATTTAGTCATCACTATTCCTGAAAATATGCAGTATGAGTTTCTGGCTACTGCAGAAGATCGTAGTGGATATGCTTCTTTATGGCTTGGAAGTGGAATGAAAATGCCGGCTGAAAA
>DATGTY010000139.1:0-2837 GCA_035301605.1 Chitinophagaceae bacterium
CTCACTCCAATTAAGGCTACAATCATCCCAACTAAAATCACTTCACTTCCTGCCTGACTAAAATAGCCAATCAAATTTCCTTTTAATAGCAAAGGGAACACCGTTCCTAAAATAGCTGAAATACCGATGGATATAGTATAAGTTAGGGAATACCCGATGTGTCTGGTCGCAAAACCAAATGACAATCCTCCAAATCCATAACATCCCCCAAAAGAAAAGTAATAAGCAATATTCTTGGCGGCGCCTGAGCTATAATATTGAAAAAATCAGGTACGGTAACAACAGCTATAACGAGCGGAGCCACAATCCAGGCAAACAGCGCCTGAACCAACCAGTAAGAAATCCATGACCATTTTTTCGTCTTATGAAAGGGCAAATAGCAAGTAGAGGCAGAAGTTGCACCAACCGCATGCAATCCAACTCCTTCGATAGGACTCGGTGTAATCATGGTTTATTTTTTCTTTCTGCTAACAATATATGGTCGCAAACCATGACCAATACCTCATTTTGATTGAAAGCTTCTACATGTTCTACAATTTTACCATATTCCGGTCTTTTAGCTTCTGATATCTCGGATATAGTTACTTTAGTATGTAGCGTATCGCCTATAAATACCGGCTTGATAAAGCGTAAACGGTCATATCCCTTAGAGAATGCTTTGGGATTAATCTCAGTAGCAGTTTGTCCAATAATCACACTAAATATTAAAGTCCCATGGGCTATCCTTTTTTTAAAAGGTTGTGTCTTACACCATTCGGCATCCATATGATGTGGAAAAAAATCTCCCGTCTGTCCGGCATGCATTACAATATCTGTTTCTGTTATTGTTCGTCCTATAGTTTCCCTTTCCTCCTGTAATTTATAATCTTCAAAATATCTATCTTGTGTTAACATATTAAAATTTATTTTTTGAAATTCATTAACTTGGATTCTCCTTCGTTATGGCTTTTATAAGCACTTTCCACTACTTCCATGGTGTGAATAACATCTTTTATACCGGTAGGAAGGTCCTTTGAGCTCCCTTCTACATACCGCATCAGACTCGACATGGTTCCAATAAAAGCATCAGGGAACCAAGTTCCTTCCAAATTCATGGATTCCCATTTAGGCTTTTCATTTTCTTTTAAAATACAATACTCAAATTGATCAGGGACTCCATTCGGATAATCTAACAACAATCCCATTTTTGCTTTTATCACACCTTTAGTTCCTTCCCACTTGATAAAACTCTCCTGGTTATCCGAACCGAAATTATGATCGTGATTCGTATTTATGACCGCTCTTAATGTTTCTCCATAATTGAAAATCATCGTTGTTCGGGTAGAGGAAAAGGGTTTCTCCGGGTGTTTAAAAGTTTTAGCCATTATACCTTTGGGATTCCCCAGAAAAGAACGAATAAGATCTACATAATGAACACTATGATATAGAATTTCCAACCGGTCGTGAATCGCAACCAAAGGGAGTATATCCCATGGCGTATATGTTGTCAAACGTACCTCCATGTCATATATGGTTCCAATCAGTCCCCGATGAATCATATCTCTGGCAGCAGTCACAAAAGGGGCAAATCGAAGCTGACAATTAATAGCTGCAGTAAGCTCTTTCTCCTCGCAAATATTTAAAAGTTCACCAGCTTCTTTCAAATTATCTCCCATCGGCTTTTGAATTAAAACGGGGGCACCTTTCGGAAGTTGATTTAAGACCTCTTTATACTGAGCCGGCATAAGCGCAAGATCATAGATTACATGCTCCGGAGCCTGATCAACCGCCTTTGACAAATCTGTAAAAACATGAGGAATGTCAAATTTTGATGCCAAAGCTTCTGCTTTTTCTTTCGTCCGGTTCACGATACCCCATACCTGAAATCCCGCTTTTTTATAAGCCGGAAGATGAGCATCTCTCACGATTCCTCCAGCTCCTATAACAATTATAGGTCGTGGAGATTGAGGTAATATTGGTTTATAGCTAATATCCATGATTTGTATAAATTTTATTTATTAATACCTGTCCCTCTTTCAAAATACGTTGAATTTGATCGGTAGTATGGATTGTTTTTTGCATAACATCATCTATAATTGCAGCTATTTCCGGCCAAAAGGAAATACCGGGAAGGGTTTTGGCATTTTCATGAAGCGGCTTCAATTTTTGAAAATAAGGTATTATCTTATTTATTTCATCGCTGTTACACGTTGATATTCTACAACCGATGCCTCCTTCCTTTGTCAATAATTGATCATTTTCCCGATTCGTTGCAAATTTTATAAAATCGTATGCTAATTGTTTTTCTGAGCTTCCTTTTCCAATCATATACATCCAATAGGAATTTAAAGAAGCCGATTCTCCGGAAGCGCCATGCGGGATAGCGGTGACATCAATTTTTCCTTTGACTAAAGCATTTTCCGAAAGTTCACAAAAGGCTGCAAACCCAAACCAATTAATCATCATCGATACTTCTCCCCTGGAGAACGCCGCTCCTGCACATACGGATTCCATCTCAGAAGAATCAGGATGCAAGCAATCTGATTGGCAAAAAAGTGTTCTATAAAACTGAAGACCTTGAAGGGCTGCAGTAGAATCAATATAAACATTTCCGTCGGTATCTGTTAATAATCCTCCCCTTGTCCACACCTGCAAACAAAAGTCAAACACCGCGTTATGTCCATCAGGGTAGGCAGCAAATACAGAACCGTATAGCCCCCTTTCCGGACGTTGAAAAAAGGTAGCTATATTTAAAAAATCATCCCAAGTTTGTGGAGGAGTTAAATCTTTTTGATATCTATGTTTGTATTCTTTCCTATTCTTGGGATCCTCAAATAAATCTTTTCTATAAATAAGAC
>DATGTY010000140.1:0-7836 GCA_035301605.1 Chitinophagaceae bacterium
GTAAGTTTTTCCTCAGTAGCTCTTTTGAAAATATCCAAAGTGGTATCATAAATATGTTTGGTATGCCGCATGGCATAATCCCGACCATAGCCGGCCACTTCTCTATTTACATTGATAATTCCACCGGCATTTATCAGAAAGTCAGGAGCATACACAATTCCTTTTTCTTGTAGTGCTTCTCCATGACGCTGTTCATCTTCCAATTGATTATTAGCAGAACCGGCCACTACACCAAACTTAAATTGACTAATAGTTTCGTCATTTATAGTTGCCCCCATTGCACAGGGCGCATAAATATCAGCATCCACTTCGTACACCTTATCAGTATCCACTACCGTTGCATTATATTTTTTAGCCACATCAGCCAGAAGCGTCTCATTAATATCAGAGACTAAAACCTTGCCCCCTTCTTCGGTAATATGTTTAATCAGATATTCTCCTACATGACCAACCCCCTGCACCATCACCTTTTTACCCGAAATATCATCTGTTCCATATTGCTCTTTTACAGCCGCCTTCATCCCTAAAAAAACGCCATAGGCCGTTATAGGAGAAGGATCTCCACTCCCACCCAAAGATTCGGGTAAACCGGTCACATAATCTGTTTCCATGTGAACATACTCCATATCTCTTGGCTCTATTCCCATATCCTCAGCCGTAATATACTTGCCGGAAAGACTATGAACAAATTTTCCAAAACGACGAAACAAAGCTTCTGATTTTTGCGTCTTGGAGTCTCCTATAATAACTGCTTTTCCGCCCCCGAGATTCAACCCGCTGATAGCTGCTTTAAAAGTCATCCCCCGACTCAGACGCAATACATCTCTCAACGCTTCCATTTCATTATGATACATCCACATCCGGGTACCGCCAAGTGCCGGTCCTAAAGTGGTGTCATGAATACCAATAATAGCTTTCAATCCGGTGGCTTTATCCTGACAAAAAACAACCTGCTCATGGTCATATGTATTCATTTGAGCAATCACAGGATTATTGTTCTTTTCCTGCGCTGTATATTTCATTTGCTGCGACATAGTAATAATGATTCTCTTTTCTTAGAACAAAACATTCTCATCTTAGTTCACTAAGAATTGATAATCAAGGATACGGAAAAGACTGTCCGATACGTTATTCGGTTGGTCAAGCCAGCTTTCTTTTCCTTTTATTTTTAATTAATTCTATCAAAATAGGAACCAGAGAAAGAATGACAATACCCAATGCCGTCAGACTAAAATTATTTTTCACAATAGGAATGTTCCCAAAGAGATACCCCACAGACACAAAGAGAACAACCCAAAGTCCACCACCTAAGAGGTTGTAAAAAATAAACCGACCATATTTCATGCTAGAAGCACCTGCTACAAAAGGGGCATAAGTACGTACAATAGGAACAAAACGAGCCAAAACAATGGTTTTGCCCCCATATTTCTCAAAAAAATGTTCCGTCTTATGTAAATATTCAATCTTAAAAATCTTTGCATCTTTTTTAAACACCTTCACCCCAAAATAAGAGCCGACAGAATAATTTATAGTATCACCCAAAACAGCTGCAATAAATAGAATCCCAATCAATAGTAGTGGATTCAATAAACCAGTGGCGGCTAATGCTCCTGCTGCAAAAAGAAGAGAATCTCCAGGCAAAAAGGGAGTTATTACGAAGCCTGTTTCTGCAAAAATAATTAAAAACAAAATAGCATAAGTCCACATTCCATAGTCTTTCACCAACATCAACAGATGGTCGTCTATATGCAATACAAAATCTATCAAAAATTGAATAATGTCCATTGTTTAACTACTTTTTACTTTTATTGGGGGGCGAAGTTCGCCATTTAAATGATAACCTTCGGATCTGGCTACAAAAGTAGCCGCCGAAATATCGCCTATAACATTGACTGTTGTTCGACACATATCCAGAATACGATCCACACCCAAAATTATGGCAATTAAAGCAGGATCTACACCTAATCCGGCAAGTATAACAATAATATAAGGAATTGAACCTCCGGGAACGCCCGCTGTACCAACCCCTCCTAAAATAGCCAAATAGGCAACGCCTATTTGCGCACCAAGATTCAAATCTACTCCTGCAAGCTGTGCCAGAAAAATAATAGTAATTCCTTCATAAAGTGCAGTACCATTCTGATTCGCAGTAGCTCCTATCGTCAATACAAAAGAATTTATTTCCTCAGGAACACCAATATTTTCTCTGGAATCTTTTAAGGCTGTAGGTAAAGTAGCATTGGAAGACGATGTCGAAAAAGCAGTTACAGCTGTGGTCTTCACCATTCTAAAAAACTGTTTGGGAGACAAAGCCGACAAATAATAAACGGATGCAGAATACACCACAATAGCATGAATAAGCAGACCGCCTACGACCACCAAAATAAACCACAATAGCGCAACCAGTAGTTCCAGACCAAAGGCACCAATACTACTAAACACCAGCAAACAAACCGCATAGGGAGCCAACCACATAATACCATTAATAATCTTGACCGATATCTCAAAAAGTGCATCGAAAAAACCAATAAAAGGCTTCGCAGTTTCCTTTGGAATTAAAGTAGATGCCATCCCCAAAATAAGTGCAAAAAACATGATATGCAATAGATTCGGCGTACCAGTCATGGATTCTACAGGATTTTCCGGTATTATTTTCTGAACGACTTGCGTAATTACCGGCACTGCTTCTGCCTCAGCCTTAGCCTTACTAGCCTCGGCCGTCCCCACATGTTCTGTTGCTACAGTACCATACTGTGCCTCCAAATTGGCTGCAGTATCCGCATTTATTCTATTCCCGGGCTCAATCAGATTCACCAGGGCTAATCCAATAAACACAGAAATAGCGGAGATGACCAGAGTATAAACCAAGGTCTTCAATCCCACACGTCCTAGTTTTTTAATATTCCCCAAACCGGCAATACCCAATATCAAAGCTGAAAAAACCAAAGGGACAACAATCATTAACAACAATCGCAACCATAAGTTACCCAACGGTTGCGTAATATTCTTAATCAGCCAATTCAAATCTTCATTTTCTGCTCCAAATATCAGGCTGGCTAATATTCCTCCAACAGCACCAATCAACAATCCCAGTAGAATCTTGGTGTGCATTGCCATTTTCTTTTTCCCTGATGCAGCTTTCTCCAATTTCTTAGCTTCCTTATTGTCTCTCATAGCTTCATTTAAGTTCCTATATTTTTACCCATTTAGCATAAAGAGCGTGAAAATACAAAATCCACCGAATATAGCAAATGTCATATAGTACAATTTGTATTAACAGATACTTTTAAAAATGTCATATAATGAACTGCTTTGAACCTATTTAACATACAATTATTAATCTATTATATCTTTTTAACGTTGTACCTTATCAGAGCTTCTTATTTTTGCATTACCTATCACTAAATAAAATGATCATGTATAAACACATATTATCAGCATTTCTGATTGCAGGTATCACTTTGAGTTCTTTCCGGACCATGGCACAAAATAAAATGGATCAACCCGATTCCATTCATGAAAGTATTACTTTGAAAAAAGAAGGTACTTTTCCTAAAGACCTCACTATTCATATTCATGGAGATAAAATTACCGTGAATGGAAAAATACCGGAGAACATAGATGTGATTCGAAAGAAATCCAGTAATGAAGGTCAATCCATCACTAAACTCAAAGAAAAACAACAAGGAGCCCTTTCTCCATCCATATTTGAGGCACCCTTTTTTAATCAATCCAATGGCAACCGCCCCTTACTCGGCGTCATTACTTTGGCACATGACAGCACGCAGGGAGCCAAAATAGCAGAAGTCGAAATTGGCACGGCTGCTGATAGTGCCGGATTACAAGATGGCGATATCATCATTGCCATCAATAACCAAACAATTTCATCTTCTCAAGAATTAAGCAAAACAGTAGAGCAGTTTAAACCCGGAGATCAAATTTCGGTCACCTATCTCAGAGACAAACAAAGAAAGGAAGTCGAACTCACACTTGGTCAGCTTAGTGGAAACAGGAACAGCTATGCTTTCCATCATAATAATGAACGCCAACCATTTCATTCCCCTTTTTTCTCTCAAAGAAATCAATTAAGAAACTGGTTTCGTCATTTCCATCCGCAGATAGACAGAGATCCAAACATAAGAATGCGACATCAAGATCAGGTTAACTTAGGCGTTATCGTAGAAAATTATGAACAGGACAATGGAACCAGTGTGGAAAAAGTTATCCCCAAGAGTGCCGCCGCAGAGGCCGGTTTGAAAGAAGGTGATATTATTAAAAAGTTTGGGGGACAAACCATAGAAAACATTTCCGACTTACAAGAAGCTATTTCCAATAACCAGAAAAAAGATGACATTAAAGTTCAAATTATCAGAGATAATAACAGCACAACTTTAAGTGTCTCTTTAAAAGGTAAAAAGAAAAGAGCACAACTCTAAAATAAAAAATTTATCCACAGTATGTTCATAAATTGTAAAAGTTGTATGGTTGGATTATAAATATCCCTATCTTTGTTTGCAAATTAGAATATTAACCGCATAATTTTCTTATATTTATGGACTTTATCGTATCCTCTTCTTCTCTGTTGAAACACCTTCAAAATGTAAGTGGTGTACTGAGTACCAATAATGTGCTCCCTATTCTGGAAGATTTCTTGTTCGAAATAGAAACAGATCATCTTTTTATTACCGCTACCGATTTAGAAACGGAAATGAAGGTAAAATTAGACATAGAAGCGAAGGAAAGTGGAAAAATCTGTATTCCGGGACGAATTCTTCTGGATTATTTAAAAAGTAATGCAGATCAGCCTTTGACCTTCCATATCGATTTGGAGACTTACGCCATAGATATTACTTCCGATAACGGTAAATATAAAATCGTTGGTGAGGATCCGGAAAACTTTCCTAAATCACCCGAAGCGGATGAAACAACTTCTTTTAAAATTTCTGCAGACATCTTATCCTCAGCCATTCAGAAAACAATTCATGCCGTAGGTAATGACGAATTAAGAGCGGCTATGACCGGCATTTATTTTGAATTAAATCCGGACAATCTGACCTGCGTAGCCACGGATGCACACCGGTTGATTAAATATAAATATACCGGCGTTTCCTGTCCAAAAGAAGATAATTTTATTGTACCCAGAAAACCACTTAACCTCTTAAAGAATGTCTTACCGAATAATGACACCCCTTTGGAGATTAAATATAATGAAAGCCACCTTTTCATTTCTTTTGGTGAAATGGAGCTTAATTGTAGATTGATTGATGCCCGATTCCCGGACTATCGTGTGGTTATCCCTAATGACAATCCTTATAAATTATACCTAAATACCACGGACTTCCAAAAAGCACTGAAGCGCGTAGGAATCTTTGCAAACAAAAGCACCAATCAGGTAGGTTTGGAAATTACAGGAAGCGAACTTCAACTAAAAGCTCAGGATTTAGATTTCTCCTTTGAAGGAAATGAACGAATGAAATGCCGCTATGAAGGAGAGGATATGAGTATTGCATTTAATTCCCGTTTTCTTGCCGACATGCTGAATGCTGCCGAGAGTGAGGAAATTGTTATGGAATTATCCACTCCGGGTTCTGCCGGTATCATGCGACCAATGGAGAAGAAAGAAAAGGAGGATTTGCTTATGCTTCTAATGCCGCTTCGTCTAAAAGACTAAAAACATTTATCTATTTTTTTCTAAGAAAAGATAAACAACACTTTTCTATGCCAACAAACAGAAATAGCTGACTTTTGTCACGATGAGTACTTCTGAGCATACACCAATACGCCTTACCTGCCCTAAAGGTAAAAAGATTTACTTCGCCTCCGATTTCCATTTAGGCTCACCGGACAATCAAAGTAGTCGTGAACGTGAGCAAAAAGTGGTCAACTGGCTGAACAAATGCACTGATGATGCTGCTCATATTTTTTTAGTAGGAGATATTTTTGATTTTTGGTTTGAATATAAAAGCGTAATCCCAAAAGGATTTACAAGACTCTTTGGAAAATTAGCCGATCTTACCGATCATGGTGTCGGTGTTTCTTTTTTCACAGGGAATCATGATATGTGGATGAAAGATTATTTTAAAGATGAACTCAATATTCAAATATTTGACGACAGACAGGTATATTATATCAGAGATAAAAAAATTTTGGTGGCTCATGGAGACGGATTAGGTCCCGGTGACAAAGGTTATAAATTTCTGAAGAAGGTATTGAGAAATAAATTTACCAAAACATTATTTTCAATCATTCGACCACATTGGGGACTTTCAATAGCCAATAAATTTAGTAAAACCAGCAGGGGCATAACGGAAGAGAAAAAATTTCTGGGAGAAGATAATGAGTGGCTCGTACAATATTCCAAAGAAGTACTTCAAAAAGAAGATATAGATTTTTTTATCTTCGGTCATCGGCATGTTCCGATTGATTTTCCTCTTTCAAATTCCAGCAGAATGATTAACTTAGGAGATTGGATTACTAATTTCACCTATGCTGTTTTCGATGGAGAAGAGATGGAACTAAAAAAACATGAGCTATAATAAGGCCAAAGGACATCAAATTTTAAAAAAATATTGGGGTTACAATGCTTTTCGTTCGCTACAAGAAGATGTTATAGCATCTGTTATTGAAAAAAAAGATACCCTTGCGCTTATGCCCACAGGTGGAGGAAAATCCCTATGTTTCCAAATACCTGCCCTCTATATGGACGGGCTGTGTCTTGTTATTACGCCACTCATTTCCCTCATGAAAGATCAGGTGGCTCATCTCAAGAAAAAACATATTCCTGCGCTGGCTATTCACTCGGGAATGAACTTTTTGGAAGTCAGACAAGCCTTTGAAAATGCATTATATGGTCCCTATAAATTTCTTTACCTTTCACCGGAAAGGCTACAAACAGATTTATTTCAAGATTACCTGAAAGACTTGCCTATTAACCTCATTACCGTAGATGAAGCACATTGTATTTCTCAATGGGGATATGACTTCCGACCTACTTATTTGCAAATTGGCGCAGTAAGAGAATTTGTTCCAAAAGTTCCGATATTAGCTATTACTGCCACTGCTACTCCGGAGGTAAGAACGGATATCCAAAAATATCTTCTCTTCAAAAAAGAAAATGTTTTTGTAAAAAGCTTTTTCAGAGAAAACCTGTCCTATTCTGTTTTCAATGAAGCCAATAAAATAGGGAAAATAAAAAAAATTCTGTCTGCAGTACCTGGCACAAGCATTATTTTCTGTCGCAGCAGAAAAAGGACACAGGATATTTCAGCTCAGTTAAAAGCAGAGGGCATCAATGCAGATTACTATCATGCCGGGATGACCTCCAAACTTAGGAATAAAAAGCAGGAAGAATGGGTTAACGGGAAAATAAGAGTCATTGTGTGTACCAATGCTTTCGGTATGGGCATTGACAAGCCGAATGTCAGAACCGTCATTCATCATGATATACCCGACAGTCCCGAAGCATACTATCAGGAAGCAGGCAGAGCCGGAAGAGATGGCATAAAATCCTATGCCATATTACTCTATAATGAGCAGGAACTAATAGATTTAAAACAAAATATCACCCTCAAATTTCCTCCTTTAAAGATAATCAAATCCATCTATAAAGGCATCGTCAATTATCTTCAGCTACCGGCAAATAGTGGTGGCGGACAATATTTTGATTTTGATATTAAAGATTTTTCTCAAAAATTTAAACAAAATCCAAGACAAGTGGCTTCTACCTTAAAGCTACTAGAACAAGATGATTATATTTTTGCTACTGAAAGTATCTACCTTCCGGCTCAGGTAAAATTCAATATCAATAAAAACAGATTATACGCCTTCGAAAAGGAT
>DATGTY010000141.1:0-11756 GCA_035301605.1 Chitinophagaceae bacterium
GAGAAGGAGTGGGAAATGAGCTGGATATTATGCCCTTGATTTCATCCTGCAATATTGCTTGTGGTGGTCATGCGGGGAATGACGAGAGTATTGCAGAGGCTGTAGATCTGGCTATACAACATGATGTAGCAATTGGCGCTCATCCTTCCTATCCGGATAAGGAACATTTTGGTAGAGAATCCATGGATATTTCTTCGGCAGCATTGAAACTCACACTTTTAGATCAAATTGAAAAGGTACTGCAATCTGCTGAAAGACAGCAGGGAATCGTTTATCATATTAAACCACATGGGGCATTGTATAATGATCTGAAAACAAATAGGGAAAGAGCACAAGTGGTTGTTGAACTTATTGATGAGCTTGGCGCGCTTTTAACGCTCTATGTTCCCCCTAATTCTATCGTAAAAGAGATGGCGGAGGAGCGAGGTATAAACATCAAGGTGGAGGGATTTGCCGATCGTGCTTATAAAGCCGATTTTAGTCTGAAACCTCGCACGGAAGCAGGAGCTGTTTTGACGAATAAAGAACAGGTTTTGAAGCAGGTGCTGAATATGGTGCAACATGGAAAAATAAATTTGGAAGAAGGAAAGGTTTTAACACACCAATTTGATACCATTTGTGTACACAGTGATACAGAAAAAAGTTTGGATTTATTACGTTATCTTCATGCAGAATTATCTTTTAGGAATATTGAAATTACAGCATAATGGAAACCAAGGAAATTCGGGTGCATCTTATGAGTGAACGAGTTATCTCAATGACTTGGCAGGAAAGGGTAGGAGAGAGATTATTAACCAAACTATTGGCAGCAAAGGCGCATATTTATAATCAAAAGAAAGAAGAACTTATTGAGATATTAAGTACTTATAATACGATATTGATTAAATATAAATATCCTGTTAAGCAATTAGAGGAAGAGAAAGAAAAATTAATTGGAATTTTGAAAACAACACCGGAGGAAATAAAGCGAGAGCAAAAATTATATCATCTGCCGGTTTGTTATGATGGAAAATTAGGTTGGGATACAGAGGTCATTATGAAGCATAAGAAGATTGATAAGGAAACACTCATTCAACTGCATACAGATTCGGTATATACCGTATATTTTATCGGGTTTTTACCGGGATTCCCCTATCTCAGTGGGCTTTCAGAAAAACTTTTTATTTCCAGAAAAAAACAACCCCGCAAAGAAATTCCTAAAGGAGCCGTAGGGATAGGAGGAGAGCAAACCGGTATTTATCCTATAGCTTCTCCCGGAGGCTGGCAAATTATTGGAAATTGTCCGGTTCCCTTGTTTGACTTGAAATGGGAATTACCAACGCTTCTGCAGCCGGCTGATAAACTAAAATTCAGTTCAGTTTCGTTAGAGGAATATGAGGATATTCAGGAGAAGGTAAAAAATAATTCTTACCAGTTAAATCATGAGGTATGGGAATAAAAGTGCTTAGACCCGGATTATCTACAAGTGTTCAGGATATGGGACGCTATGGTTATGCTGCCTATGGCATACCGGAAAGTGGTGCCATGGACAAATATACCGCAGGTATGGGAAATATATTGGTTGGAAATCCTCAAAATCTTGCGGTGTTGGAAATAACCAGAATAGGTCCAAAACTACAGTTCTCTACCCATCATCAAATTGTTATTAGTGGTTTAGAAGTAGATGCATATCTCAATGATAAAAAAGTGGAGGTGCAGGAGGTTTATGACGTCAATAAAGGTACTATTTTAGATATTCAGAGGGTGGTGAAAGGGAATTTTGCCTATTTGGCTATTAATGATGGTTTTCAGACTGAAAAGATATTGAATAGTCAAAGCATGTATCAGGGAATTACCACCAAAGAAGTTATATCCGAAGGAGAAGATTTGCCTGTTTCATCTTTAGATGAAAATATTTCGGATTCTTATTCCACTATTTCATTTGATGAACAGCGGTATAAGAAGCATAGCTTACGTTTCTTTCCCGGGTCAGAGTTTTACCTGCTTTCCAGAGAGCAAAAAGTAAAGTTGGCGCAGGAATCATTTACTATTAATCCGGATAGCGGCAGAATGGCTTTCTTGTTTCAGGAAACTATTCCTCCAAAGGAGGAATCTATATTGACAACTGCGGTGTTGCCCGGAACGGTACAATTAACTCCTGATGGGCATCTCATTGTCTTGATGCGTGATGCGCAAGTTACGGGTGGCTATCCCCGAATTTTACAAATTCCGGAAAGACAAATAGATGTTTTAGCACAAAAAAGACCGGGTGAAAGCCTGCGATTCAGTATAGCTCAATCTGAAATATAGCAAGAATACTTTGTTTAATTTTTAAAGTGGTTTATGTTCAATTTTAATGTCAGAGTATATGGATTATACATTGAATTTGGGAATATTTTAGTCTCAGATGAAATAATTAAAGGACAAAATATTACCAAATTTCCCGGAGGAGGATTAGAAGACGGAGAAGGAACGCATGATTGCTTAAAAAGGGAATGGATAGAGGAACTTCAGCAAAAAATAGAGGTAAAAGCACATTTCTATACCACCGATTTCTATCAAAAATCCGGCTTTGGTGATGGAAGTCAAATTATCTCTATCTATTATTATGTTCAACCCCTGGAACCATTAAAAGTTCCCCTTTCAGAAAAACCTTTCAATTTCAACCAAGCGGGGAATAATAGGCAATCCTTTAGAATGATTCCACTTGAGGTTTTTTCTAAAAAGGAGGTTGATTTGCCTATTGATAAAGTAGTGGCCGAATTGCTTGAAAAACATTAAAAGCTAATATTTACTTTTCAACTACTTTTACATAGAAGTTTTTACTCACCTTGAAATTATTCTGAGACACAGATAGGGGAGTAGTTTGCCATTTTTCTGTTGGATGGATCAGCTGAAATTGATTCTTATTTTCTGTGGTCACTTTAATCGCCATATCAAATCCGGAAACACAATTTGTCCAGCGATAATATAATTTTCCCTTTTTAATTTTATACTCAAAATGCGGAATCTGTGTGGTTGTTAGATATTGTTGAAAGACCTTGGTAAAATCTATTCCTGATTCTTCATTTATATAATTTTGTATCTGCCTCCCTGTAACGGTCTGGTGTCTGAATGTTTTATTCAGCCCCCTTAGTATCTGTCTGAATTTATTATCATTATTGATTATTTCTCGAATACAGAGGATCATGTTTCCTCCTTTATAATACATATCCCCGGAGCCTTCATCATTCACACCATAATATCCGATGATTGGTTTATCATTGAGTACATTCTCTCGCGTACCTCTACAGTATTTGTCTCCTGCTTTTCTTCCAAATAGCCATTCCGTATAGAGTGCTTCTGCATAGTTAGCAAAAGCTTCATGCACCCACATATCTGCAATGTCTTTTGTTGTTATATTATTTCCCCACCATTCATGCGCACTTTCATGGATAATAATAAAATCCCATTTTAATCCCAGACCAGTATGAGAAAGATCTCTGCCTAGGTAACCGTTGGTATATTTATTCCCGTAAGCTACATTACTTTGATGCTCCATTCCCAAAAAAGGAGCTTCCACTAATTTGTAACCATCTTTGTACCAAGGGTAGGGACCAAACCAGTATTCGAAGCAATGTAACATCGTTTTGGCTTGCTTAAATTGTTGAAAAGCTGTATCAAATTGCTTTGGGAGTACGTAATAATTCAAGCTAAGTATCCCTTTTTCTCCCTGTAATGTATCTTTAAAATGGACATAATTTCCAATATTTAAAGCGACATCATAATTGTTAATCGGGTTATTTACAAACCACACATAGGTAGAGTTTCCATCTCCATTCCATTTTTTGCGTATTAATCTTCCATTAGAAATATCTGATAATCTTTCAGGGACAGTTACAGCAATTCGCTGACTATCAGGTTCATCTCCCTGATAATCTTTATTAGGCCACCACAAACTTGCACCTACTCCCTGAGTTGCTGTAGCTACAAATGGATAATTTAAGGAATCCGTTTCCCAAACAAAACCGCCATCCCATGGGGCATTTTTTGCAGCATGAGGATGACCGGAATAATAAACTGTTATCTCTTCCAAAGACTTTATAGGCTGCGAAGCGTTCATCTTTATAAAATAAGCATTTCCATCTCTCCGAAAGATTAATGATTGCCCATTTTGGATTACACTATCAATGTTTAATGGTTTCATTAAATCTATTTGCATTTCTCTATCAGAGGCCTCCGGCATGGATTTTATGACTTTATATTTTATTCTGTTGTATCCTGTGATGCTTTTATTTTTTATATCTATATTTACATGCAAATCATAAAAAGAGACATCCCACCAGGCTCTTTCGGGAGTATTGCTCCCACGTAGCGTATCGGCATGCGTGAATTGACCGGAATGATTGGGGAATAAATTATTGGTCTTTTTCTGTGCTTGAGTGGAGTAAAAAAAAATCACAAACAGTAAAGCGAATAAGGGTATTTTCTTCATTTTCATTGATAATCCTTTAGGGTGGAAAGGTAAGTATTTTTAAACATTCTTCATGTCTTTGGATATTGAAAACAGATGGATATTTTTGGGAGTCATTCTAATAGGATTGTTCGGTCTTTTGTCTTGTAAAGAAGAATCAAAAAGCAATGCGACCATTTTTAGGATGAATATGGCCGAGGGTTTGGAAACAACGGATCCTGCTTTTGCTAAAAGCAAAACGGTTATTTGGGTAGATCATCAGTTGTATAATACATTGGTAAAGACAGATCCTCAATTGCATATCATTCCCAGCTTAGCCAAAAGTTGGGAAGTGAGCGAAGATGGAAAAATCTTCACCTTTCATTTAAGAACTGACGTGTATTTTCATGATAATAAATCCTTTAAAGGTGGTAATGGACGGAAAATGGTAGCCTCCGATGTAGTGTATAGTTTCAAACGCATCATGGATCCCGAAACAGCTTCCGCCGGAGCCTGGGTTTTTAATGGAAAAGTAGATCCGGATGTGGGCTTTGTTGCTTTAAATGACTCTACTTTCCAATTAAAGTTATTAAAGCCTTTTCATCCTATTTTAGGTATTCTAACCATGCCTTATTGTTCGATTGTTCCAAAGGAAGTAGTAGAAAAATATGGAAAAGATTTCAGATCGCATCCCTGCGGAACCGGCCCATTTCAATTAAAGTACTGGAATGAAGGACAGGTACTTATTTTAGAAAAGAATCCGCATTATTTTGAGAAGGATAGTAGCGGACATTCTTTGCCCTATCTAGATGCTGTAAAAGTAACCTTTGTGAGTAGTAAAGTGACGGAGTTTTTAATGTTTGTTCAGGGGGAATTGGATTTTTTAAATGATGTGGATGTATCCTATAAAGATGAATTGCTAACAAAGTCCGGAAGGCTACAAAAGAGCTTTAGAGATAATATTATCATGTTGCAAGAACCTTATTTGAATACAGAGTATCTGGGTTTTCTTGTGGATTCCACGAATACAAATGTAATCCATTCTCCGGTAACTAATCGAAAAGTTCGTTTAGCTATTAATTATGGTTTTGATCGTGAAAAAATAGCCATGTATTTAAAAAATAATATTGTAGAACCGGCTTACGGAGGTTTCGTTCCCGACGGTTTGCCGGCTTATGATACTTCTGAAGTTAAAGGATACCACTATAATTCTTCTAAGGCCAGAAAATTGCTAGCCGCAGCAGGATATCCTGATGGGCAAGGATTGCCGCCAATTACGTTATATTCTACACAGGAACATGCAGATGTGGCAAATCTTGTGGCCGCACAGTTAAGACAAATTGGTGTGGTAATAAATGTAACTATCGAACAGGCCGGAATGTTAAGAGATATGGCAGCTAAGTCACAAATTCCCTTTTTTAGAGCCGACTGGATTGCGGATTATCCTGATGCAGAGAGTTTTTTGGCCTGTTTTTACTCTAAGAATCCGGCGCCTCCAAACTATTCCCGTTTCTCAAATGCAACTTTCGATCGATTGTATGAACGAGCTATTACTGAAAATAATGACAGTATTCGACATCATCTTTATCATAAAATGGAGCATATTGTTTTGGACTATGCACCGGTGGTTCCGCTTTATTATGATGAAAGTGTCATGTTTATTCATCCTTGGGTAAAAGGCGTGGAAAATAATGCTTTGGGATTATTGGTGTTAGAAAATATAAGAATAAATAAAAGTAAATAATTTATTCTTATTGTATTATAAACTATACCTAAAGTAATATTGTATTTATAATTTTGTGTCATTCCAATTATAAAATCTGTCCCAAAGGTATAATCTAACCATTTCAAGCTTATGCGAATTTACCCAACGGGTAGTATATTTATTTTTGATTGGCAGGTTTATTTTATAAGCAAAAGGTTGAACAAAGCTATTTTGTTGCATGGCAATAAAGTAAGGAGAATAGTATTGCTGATAAAAGAAAGAATCCTGTTGTATTTTATCTTTTTCAGAGATTGAGTTGATCTTTTTAATTATTGTTATAATACTGTCAGGTAATGATTTGTCATTATTAAATGAAGCTTTACTTAAAATAGAATTCCATGAATTATCTTTTATCTCTTTTGTCTCAAAAGCCTTGGTTATTAAGTTTTTAAATGGAGTAAATCCCTTTTTTCCCTGAATGGGCGCTTCCATAATGTTTTTTAAAAGGAGGATCCCTTTTTGGGATCTCTGTCCTTGGTTTTCAATGCTGAGGTATCTACATACGGCTAAAAAAGCGGGGAGTTTTTTATTATTACGGTACCACAAACTAGCCAATGCCAGATGCGCACTTGCATCTTGCGGTTGTAAAATAATTGTTTTTTGAAAATTCTTTATTGCCTGCTTCGTATTTCCCGTCTTCCAAAAAGTAATTCCTCTATTGAAGTAAAGCAGATAAAAATGCGGGAAAGATTGAATCCCTTTATCATAAATTGCAAGTGCTTTATCAGGTTTTTCCATTGCATCTAATACAGATCCATAGGTGATATAAACAGGTTTTAAGCCTTTTTCTCCGGAATGATCCCGAATGGCCTTTTGACAATAAGCGATGGCATCGGTATATTTATTCAAAGCATAAAGGGAAAAAGCTTTTTCTGCAAGCGCAGGAAGGTAGTCGTTATACAGCTTTAAGGCTTTATCATATTTGGATATCGCATTTTGAAACTCTCCCTCTTTATGTAATTGTATTCCTGAAATAACCAGTTGTTTTGCAGCACATGTTTCTTTCTCTTGACCAAAAGAGGTCATGGAAAGGAAAAGTAAAAAAAAGAGGAACAGTATCTTCATCATTTATTATCAGCTTAAATTGGTATATGTCATCATATTCTAAAGGTAATAAAAATAAATATCCCGATATCAAAAGGGAGTGGATTTCCTATGTTAAATTTATAGTTAAATAGATTTGCAGAGGGAATATGAAAATAATATTGCTTTTTTTAAAGAAAATGATAATTTTGGCAAAAAATGGGATAGCTTTTTGAATTCATTTGAATATGAAACATATCTAGAAAGTATAGTTTTGTAATGTACTTATAAAGATAATCTGCTTGATTCAATTAATAATTGAAAATGGTTTTATAGACTATTTTTTATGCGTTCACTTTATTTCTTCAAGAATGCTTTTTCGGCATATTCTTTGTTTATAATAGCATTTTACATTTTATAAGTTAGGTAAATTATACACTATTATTTATATTGGCATAATTATTAAGTATCAATATATAGTATAGATGATTATGTTTTTATTTAAATCATTTACGAATAATTATAGCTTAATATTTTATTGTAATATTAAAGACTAAAACAAAAAATTTTCAATTAGATTTTCAAAACATGATGATAAAAAAGGTTGGCTTGAATTTTAATAACTTAAAAAGGTTTCTCTCCCAAAACAAATTTTCCTTATTTGGAATTATCACACTCATTATACTGTCAGGTTGTTCTAGTATTTCTAATAAAACACCACAGAGCAACAATGAAGTAGCGCTTCCGGTTTATAATGTAGATACCGGATCAATTGTACTCACCAAAAGCTATTTGGGTACAGTAGAAGGGAAAATTGATGTAGAAATACGACCTCAGGTAACCGGAGAACTAATACAATCTTATGTTGATGAAGGGGATTATGTCAATAAGGGACAAAAGCTTTTTAAGATTAACACCCAAACGTATCAACAAGATTTAAATCAGGCATTAGCGAATAAAAATGTACAAAAGGCAAAATTAGCTAATGCAAAACTAGAAATTGAACGACTCAAACCATTGGTGGCAAATGAAGTAATGTCGCCGGTAAAGCTGGATAAAGCAAAATCCGATTACAAAATTGCTCAATCTGCATTAAAACAAGCATCTGCAGCCGTGGCAAGTGCTAAAATTCAGTTAAGTTATACGACTATTGAAGCGCCGGTTAGCGGATATATTGGTAGAATCCCTAAAAGAATTGGAAACTTGGTGAGTCCGGGAGATAGCGAACCTATTACCGTATTAACGGATGTGCATGAAGTTTACGTTTATTTTTCTATTAGTGAAGGGGACTTTTATGACATGCTTAAGTCTCAGTCCAGCGGACCTTTAGAACAGGGAAATTTTCCTACTCATATCGATACCAATAAAGTGGTGTCCCTTATTCTGTCAGATGGTACCAAATACCCTTTAAAAGGTGTTATTGATGCTTCATCAGGTCATATAAACAAAAATACAGGCGCCATTCTACTGCGTGCCAATTTTCCTAACAACGACAATCTGCTTCGTTCGGGAAATACAGGAACGATTATTCTGAAGCAAAAAAAGCATGGAAAAGTCATTATCCCTCAAAAAGCCACCTTCCAGTTACAGACAAATGTGTATGTGAAAAAACTAACGCCTGATAACAGGATTGTAAGACAAATAGTTACCATTGGCACCGCCTTCCCGGAGAGTAAATATACTATTACTAAAGGTTTAAAGGCCGGAGATCGAATTTTAGTAGAAGGATTAAGTAAGGTTCAGGATAGTACGCTTATAAAACCTATGCCATATACCCCGGATACTTTAATGGCTCCAGAAGTAATACCGGGTGAGGATTCATCTACAGGAGATTCGTTATAAAACGTGCTTTTATTGATTATTTCACTGAAAAGTAGAGAATATAAATGTTAAAGAAGATAATAAAACGCCCCTTATTAGCCACCGTAATTTCCTTAGTACTTGTGCTATTGGGGGTGATTGGCATAGTGAAGTTACCGATAACCCGATTTCCTGAAATTGCACCGCCGAGTGTTGCCGTTTCAGCTTCCTATCCGGGAGCGGATGCCGAAACTGTGGCAAATAGTGTTTTGATGACACTGGAGGACGATATAAATGGGGTTCAGGATATGACGTATATGAAGTCTAAAGCTTCTACCGGAGGAGGAACAATAAATGTTTTTTTCAAACAAGGAACAGACCCCAATCAGGCAGCTGTAAATGTACAAACTCGTTCTTCAAAATCATTGGCTGATCTTCCTGCTGAAGTTGTCTCGAATGGAATAACGGTTACCCCCAGACAAACAGGGGTGGTTATGACGCTTAATATCTATAGTGTAGTGCCTGATATCAATGAAACTTTTATTCAGGTTTATACAAGTAGGGAAATAAGCAGGGAATTAACAAGAATTGATGGGGTTGCATCTGTTTCTAAGATTGGCGCCCGAAACTATGCAATGAGGGTATGGCTGGATCCCAACAAAATGAAAGCGTTTCATCTTGTTCCTGATGATGTAAAACAGGCTATTAAAGATCAAAATTTTCAAATTGCACCGGGTAAATTTGGAGAAAATTCAAATCAAACCTTTGTTACCCTTATGCAATATACGGGGAAATTGCAGAGTAAAGAAGAATTTGGGAATATCGTTGTTAAAACGAATAAAGATGGAACCATACTCCGTTTAAAGGATGTTGCAAACGTACAGCTCGGTCCTACGAATACGCATAATATTAATCGATTTAACCACCATGAGGCCATTACTGTAAATATTACACAAACAACGGGTTCCAATGCACGGGATATTGATATTGCTATTCGAAAAAAATTAAAAGAGCTCTCTAAAAATTTCCCACAAGGGATACAGTATGAAATCACTTATAGTGTTCGTAATCAAATAGATGAATCTATAAGTCAGGTGTTACATACCTTATTAGAAGCCTTCATATTGGTATTTATTATTGTTTTTATCTTCCTTCAGGATTTCCGTGCTACTGCCATTCCTGCCATATCGATTATTGTTTCTTTGATAGGAACTTTCTTCTTCATTTACCTTTTAGGATTTTCGATTAATGTGCTCACTATGTTTGCGCTGGTGTTGGCCATTGGTATTGTAGTGGATGATGCGATTGTCGTCGTGGAAGCTATTTATCATAAGATGGATGCCACCAAATTAGGACCTAAGCATGCAACCCTGGCCACCATGGATGAAATTACGCCTGCAATCGTTTCCATTACCTTGGTGATGGCTGCAGTATTTGTCCCCATCGGTTTTATGGAAGGCCCCTCAGGGGTTTTTTATAGACAATTTGCATATACCCTGGCGTTGGCTATTATGATTTCGGCTATGAATGCATTGACTTTATCACCGGCTATGTGTGCATTGATTCTAACAAGACCTAAGAAAAAAGAAGATGAAGATGGTAAGCCGGAACAAGAAACTTCTAGCAAGTCTTCTAATAGGAAAAATGCTATAAAATCTTTTGTTAATCGATTCTTTGATGCTTTTAATGCGGCATTTGAAGTGATGACCGAACGTTATATAAAGGCTGTAAAATTCTTAGCAAAAAAGAAAAAGATGGCTATTGGCGGGCTCATATTGGTTTGTGTCATCGGTTTTTTCCTTATGAAATATACACCGACTGCTTTTGTACCTACTGAGGATGATGGATTTATTACTTATTCCATTCAATTACCGCCTGGATCTTCTTTGGCTCGAACCAATAATGTATTAAAGAAAGCAGTAAGCATTTTGAGTAAGCGCCAAGAAGTTGAAAGTATGTCAACTTCTGCAGGATATAACGGCATTGATGGTGCCAATAGTACATCTTATGCAGTGGGTTACATCAATATGTACCCATATGATGAAAGAAAAGGAATTACAAGTATATATGATTTTATAGATACTGTAAGAAGTGATTTATCACAATTGAATCAGGCGGAAATATCTGTATTTATGCGTCCCACCATCCCCGGATTTGGTACGCAGTCCGGACTACATTTTGTACTTGAAGACAGATTAGCCGGAAGCTACCAAACTTTTGGTTCGGTTGCGGATTCCTTCTTAGTACAGCTGAATAAACGTCCGGAAATACTTACGGCAAGCACTACTTTTGAACCGGATTTTCCAAAATACGAACTGAGTGTAGATAAGGATAAGGCTATTGTAATGGGGGTGAATATTAAAGAAATGTTAGGAAATGTTCGTCAATACTATTCTCGTGTGCGTATCAGCACTTTTAACCTCTTTAACAGACAGAATAGCGTATATCTTCAGGCTGCACCAAAGTTTTCTGATGTACGAAATACCTTGAATTCTGTGTATGTAAGGAGCGACAATGGCGCAATGGTTCCCGTGAGTACTTTGGTACATCTTAAAAAGGTATTAGGGCCCGAAATAGTTACTCGCTATAATTTATACAATAGTATAGAAGTGAGTGCTATTCCTGCGAAGGGGTATAGTACAGGAGAGGCTATGGCAGCGGTAGAAGATGTTGCCACTAAGGATCTTCCCGGAAACTATCAATACGAGTGGACCGGCATGAGTTTACAAGAGAAAGAATCCGGAGGACAAACAGCTT
>DATGTY010000142.1:0-2233 GCA_035301605.1 Chitinophagaceae bacterium
AGGCTTAATTCCCTGCGGTTCGAGCAATTTAGTGATTATAGCCGCGGTAGTTATCATCGTTTCGTATTTATTATCTTTATTTACGGTTAATAATTTTTCTTTCGCTTTTTGAATATCCATTTTTATTACTTCCTTTTAAAAAAGGCTAATATTCTTTCCTCAGCTGAGTCTTTAGGCCTAACTCGATCCTTTTCAAGCATTTAACTTTGGATATTCTTTTGAAAGTCTCTGATTGCTTTTTCTTTAGTGTCCGAGTTTATCGTTACTCTGACTACTATTTCATCTAATGTTATATCCAACAATAGGAAACTTACAGGTATTTCGTTTTTTTGGAAAGGGATACATGGAATGAAATGGGAAAAGGTAAGAGCAAGGTTTCCAAATCGCTGTGTTTTAGTCGAAGCACTCAATGCAAAAACACATCAGGGTGAAAGATTAATTAATGATATGGCTGTTATCTCTGATTTTGAGAATGGAAATGATGCGTGGAGAGCCTACAAACAAACGCATGCGAAAGACCAATCACGTGAATTTTATATATTTCATACAAATAATACCGACATTAAAAACATCGAACAGCCTTATTTAGGTGTGCGGAGAAAAATATGAAGTTTTATCTAAGTGATGGTCTGCAGTTGATTAATATTTTGATTGATTATGTGCCATGATGATAAACTAACACGGTTTAATAAGAAGCACAGGATCGTATCAAAGATTACACACTAGAAGAAAATAAAAGAATCTCTTTTTATTGTTGGGTTTACTATCACTAACTATCAATACTCTCACCGGCTTGAATCAATGCTTGTTGATAAAGTTTTTCCACCGTTATCTTCCAATATTTTTTTGATTGCTTGTTCATCATCCTTCAAATGCTCATCTGTATATTCCATCCACGGGATGTTTTTCGAGCGTAATAAGTCAATAAATTCCCCTAATGATTTTCCCGCTAAATCAGCTGCTCTTGCAAGTGTCACTTGCTTTTCGACATAAAGCCCAATAGCCAATGAGATCTTTACCTTAGTATCAAGATTTTTTCCTTCTAATTGATTTAATAATGCCAAAAACTCTTTCGGTAAATTCATTTAAAAAGACTCCATCGCCAAGTGTGTCATCCTCCTTTGTTATATTAATCTTTTCCTGAATTCATTATAACATTTACCATAAGCTTCTACATGCTACCGGTTCCCGGAAACCCCTCACAATAACCAGCGATAATCCTGCCGGCAATCTACAATATAATCAACATAAACTGTCCTGTCTACTACTTGATATATTAGCAAATAACGCTTATTTATAGTCATTTTACGATACTTATTCGCGGGTAGTAATGGGTCTGAAAGGTATGGGTTTCTTTCCGGAAAATGCTGGAGAGATTTGGAAGAGTCAATTATCTTTTTCCGGAGATCATCAGAAGATTGAGGACTTACTTCTGCCAAAAAACGGACATGAGTTACCAACATTTCTGCTGCTCTTTCGGAAATAACTACCTCAAATTCCTTATTTCTGTCCATCCGTGCTCTCCTTTATAGCTCTTTTCATCATCTCATCTACATCATCAGGGGAGAACCCTTTCTTTCCCGCCAGTCTGTCCTCCTCAACTGCGATTAAATTTTCTCTAAGGCGTAGCATACTTTCCCTTCGACTAAAAGATGCAATATCCATGACAACTAAATCTCCTTCTCCATTTTTAGTCAAATAAACCGGCTCACCAGTCTCCTTACAGAGGGAAGAAATTTCATTATAGTTATTGCGAATTGAAGCAGATGGTTTTATATTCATAATAAACAAACCTCCATAGCATCATTATACCTTTATTTTACTATTAATATTCTATAGAGTCAAAATGGTTCATTCACTTAAAAAAGTAAAAACTCGCTATCCTAGGCTTGTAGGTTATAACTAAGCCATGGATTTGGAGATAACTTTTACAACACAACGACAACAATGGCTGGCTCTTCTCTGAATTCGAATAACACATACATTTGCTACATATTATTAGTAACAGGAAACCCTTCCTGCGTTATAATGTAATTAATAATAAAATTCTAACTTTGGAAAGGAGATACGCAGGTGCCGGGAAAGCTGTTTACAAAAACATCGATTGCACTTCTTTCTTTAATTGTCCTTTGGGGTTGCAGCTGGCCTATCTATAAACTGGCTGTACCATATACACCGCCTTTATTATTTGCGGGTATGCGGGCACTCATCGGCGGCCTTTTATTAGCGGTTT
>DATGTY010000143.1:0-8299 GCA_035301605.1 Chitinophagaceae bacterium
CTATCAATAATAAAACGAATATGAACTTAAATGATAGTGCTGCCAGTGACAGAATAAACCATGCTCTTTTTCAATCCGAGAGCGTGAGTTTAAAATTAAAACGTCCTGATCAAACAGTATATTCCGCTCAACTATCCATAAGTGATTTCCATCTTAATCCTGTTCTTTTTCATGATATTTATACCGTAGATGGTAAAAAAGTAGGATATTTTGTATTTAATTCTTTTGTCAGTGTGAGTCCTGATGCCCCTAATGGTGCAGATGCTAAAGCAGAAATTGATACTGTCTTTGCTAAATTTCAAGATGCCGGTGTAGATGAACTTATTGTGGATTTAAGGTATAATGGGGGAGGGGCTGTGGTTACTACAGAGTTTTTAGATAACTTAATTGCCCCGGCTTCTACGGTAGGAAAAGAAATGTATAATTACGAATATAATGATCAGGTAACCAGCTTATTTAAAAATAATGATAATCTGAAGAATCTTATAACTCCCGTTAAATTTGAGTCAGTAGGTCATAATCTAGATTTAAAGCGTGTTTTTTTTGTTACCTCCGGTGGAACGGCTTCTGCTGCTGAATTAACTATCAACAATTTAAAACCTTATATGGATGTAGAAATAGTTGGAGATACAACCTATGGAAAACCTGTTGGTTTCTTTACCATACCTATTTCATTTGTTACGGAAGATAAGGGTTATCAGCATGTTGCTGATATGTATTCTATTAACTTTAAATCGATTAATAGCAATGGGATATCCGATTATTTTGAAGGGATGATTCCAAATGTTCTTTACCACGATTATGTTGATGTTAGGTGGGGTAGGAATGATCCAATATTGGGATCTATCTTTAGTAAGATAAAGACAGGTAACTATATTAGCGAAAATGACTTCTTAAATCAACCAAATGCCAGAAAAGCAGGTAGTGGCGTTCGTTCTTATTTGAGAAAATCTCGCAGAGCAAAACTAAAAACGCCTCATCAATTTAATGGGATGGTTGACTTTGAGAGAAGCAGATTGTTAGAAAACTTTTAATTAGAAAATCCACAGAATTTCGATTATTTCTGTGGATTTTGTCTAAAAAAAGAAATGTATCTTTGGACTATGCCCTTAAATTGGACGTTATATTCTATCTCTGGTAAGCGTTATACAACTACATTAATCATTCTTCCGGGTACAAGAATAAATTTACGAATATTCTTCCCTTCAATCCATTTTTCTACCACCTCATTATCCAAAACCGTTGCTTTTATCGTCTCTTTATCTGCCTCTGCATCGAAGGATAGTGTCAACCGCGTTTTTCCGTTTATGGCAATAGGGTAGGTGACTGTGCTTTCTTTAAGATACTTTTCATCATAAATTGGAAAATCAGTATTTAAAATACTATCTTCATGTCCTAATAGATGCCAAAGTTCTTCTGAAATATGTGGTGCATAAGGAGTTAAAGAAATAATGAGTGGCTCTAAAATTTCTTTCTTATGCGATTTTAAAGAAGTTAATTCATTTACACATATCATAAACTGACTTACTGCAGTATTGAAAGAGAAATTCTCACTATCTTCCGTTATTTTTTTTATGGTTTTGTGAAGAATGCGTAATTCTGCTTCTGTCGCTTTTTCATTATTCACTATCCATTCTTCTCTGTCATAAAATAATCGCCAGAGTTTCTTTAAAAATCTTGATACGCCTTCTATTCCTTTGGTATCCCATGGTTTAGATTGTTCTATGGGACCAAGAAACATTTCATACATTCTAAATGTATCTGCACCATATTCTTCTACTACTGCATCCGGATTGACTGTATTATAAAGAGATTTGCTCATTTTCTCAATGGCTGAATCACAAATATATTTTCCATCTTCCAAAATGAATTCTGCATCTTTAAATTCGGGTTTCCAACTTTTAAATGCTTCTGTGTCTAATTCAAATCCATCAACAAAATTAACATTTACGTGTAAGGGATCTGTTTTATAATCATTCTTTAATCCTTTAGATACGAATTTATTGGTACCATGAATACGATAAACCAGTCTGGAATCTCCGGTTATTTTTCCTTGATTAATCAATTTCTTAAAAGGTTCTTCAAAATTAATATAACCTAAATCAAATAATACCTTGGTCCATAATCTGGAATATAAGAGATGCCCTACTGCATGTTCAGTTCCACCCACATAAACATCTACCTGATTCCAATATTCGGTTGCCTCTTTGGATGCAAATTCCTGATTATTATGGGGATCCATATATCTTAAAAAATACCAAGAAGATCCTGCATAACCCGGCATTGTATTGGTTTCTAAATTCTTAGAAGTCCAGTCGGAAATATTGGCTAAAGGACCTTCTCCTTCAGGGCCGGGTTGATAAGTTTCCACATGGGGCAATTCTAAAGGTAGATCTTTTTCATCTAATGCATAAGCATTTCCATTTTTCCATTTAATAGGGAAGGGCTCTCCCCAGTATCTTTGGCGGCTAAAGGAAGCATCTCTCATCTTAAAATTTATCTTTCGTTGCCCTAAACCTTTTTCTTCTATCTTGTCGGAAATAAGAGGTAGTGCATCCTCCATTTTTATACCATTTAGGAATTCACTATTTTGTAGTGTGGCATCCTTGGTAGGATTTGCTTCTTCTCCATTATAATAAGAACCTATAATATTAGTAATTGGAATATTAAAATGTTTTGCAAAACGGTGGTCACGTTCATCTCCGCAAGGAACGGCCATGACTGCCCCTGTACCATATCCGGATAAAACATATTCAGATATCCAAATGGGAATTTCCTTTCCATTGAGGGGGTTTATTGCATAAGAACCTGTAAAACAACCTGTTATTTTCTTTTCTGCTATTCTTTCTCTTTCGCTTCTTCCTCTGGCATAAGCCACATATTGATCTACCTTATTTTCTTCTTCCTTCGTTTTGATTTGATTAATGAGTTCGTGTTCCGGTGCTAAAACCATAAAATCAACACCAAAAATGGTATCTGGTCGAGTGGTGTAAACGACCATGTTTTCTTCATGATTTTTTATGTTAAATTTGATATCTACTCCTTCACTTCTGCCAATCCAATTTGATTGCATTTCCTTCATTGCTTCACTAAAATCAACGCTCTTCAAGCCTTCCAATAATCTGTCTGCATATTCTGTTATTCTCAAATACCATTGACGTAACTTCTTTTTTATGACCGGATGCCCACCTCTTTCACTTACTCCGTTAACTACTTCATCATTAGCCAGTACTGTTCCTAAAGCTTCGCACCAGTTGACTTCACCTACGCCCGAATAAGCCAATCTGTAATTCATGAGAATATCCTGTTGTGTTTTTTCATTAAGGGATTTCCATTGTTCTGAAGTGAATTTATGCTGTTCATCTCCGGGACATTCATGATTTTTATTTCCTTCTTTTTCAAATAGCTGAACCAGCGTATCAATAGATTGTGCTTGTTTTTCTTGTCGATTATACCAGCTATTGAAAAGCTTTAAAAATATCCATTGTGTCCAATGATAATAGTTTGGTTCAGAAGTTCGTACCTCTCTACTCCAATCAAAACAAAAGCCAATATTGTCCATTTGTTTCTTGAAAGTTTCGATATTATTATCTGTAGTTGTTGCCGGATGTTGACCGGTTTCTATTGCATATTGCTCTGCCGGCAATCCAAATGCATCAAATCCCATGGGATGTAATACATTAAATCCTTTTAATCTTTTGTATCTGGAATAGACATCGGAAGCAATATAGCCAAGGGGATGACCTACATGTAGGCCTGTTCCCGAAGGATAGGGAAACATGTCTAAAACATAACTTTTAGGCTTGCTACTATCATTTTTTACATGGTAAATTTTGGAGTCTTTCCATTTCTTTTGCCACTTTTTCTCTATTTCTCTAAATTTATAGTCCATTTTTATGGTAGTCTTTTTCTTAAAGTAGCAAATATAAAATTAAAACATGGCAATCTATTTTTTTTAGTATTTTAGTGAGTAATAAAGATGCTTATATTCGCTTGTATCAGTTTCTTGGACAACAAGCTCATCAGATGGGTACGAATATGTCCGGATTATCAGACAGTTTATGGGATTGATAGAAGAAGAGAATAGATATACAAATAGTATTAGGTTTATTGATTCTGCCGATGATTTAATTTAAAGGAAGATGATTATCTGTATCAATATTTATCGCTATATCCTTCGGAAACGAATTATCCAAAATATGATTCACCGGTGTTTTATGATAGCTATGTAAAATTCTTTTTTCGAGGAAAGGATATTCCGGATTATCTTATAATTTTTAATAAGGTGGGAATATGGGTGAAGTAGAAAAGGAAAGCTTTCTCTGGTGCTTGGTGCTGGAAAATTTTAAAATTGAATATGAAAAAAAAATTTTAAAAATACACGCTCTAGGATAAAAAGTGTGAACAATTAAATTTTAGAACTAAAAAAGCCCTTTCCATTTATGAAAAGCCTTTTTTTAGCAAATTTTAGTAATTATCCCTTTTTTAGCCATTTTAAGGCGCAAATTTCTTTTTTTATGCTTTTGTAGGGAATATGATTAAAATATTTTTTAAATGGAAATTTGCTATGTTTATTTAAGTCGATTTTTTCTGACTTATTTTATTGAAATACAAGTAGTTAAGTGTTTTTGATGTATTTTCGCCTTATTTTGTAAAAAAATGAGTAGTTTTTTATCTACCCATGTAAATCATTAAAACTTGAACATCACTTTGTCTGACGCCACTTATTCTACTTGCCTGACCTACAGTTTCCGGTCTTATTTTTTTGAATTTTTGTTTAGCCTCTGCAGACAGTGAGTGTAATTTCTCATAATTAAAATTTTGGGGAATAACTAAGTCTTCTATATGTGCCATTCTTCCCACTATTTCTTTCTCCTTTTGAATATAGGTTTCGTATTTAATTTGTATTTCTGTTTCTTCAATAACGTCTTTATCTTGTTGTTTAAAAGCTTCAAAAGTTTGGACGTTACTTAATAAATCTTTTAACTTTATTTGTGGGCGCAACAACAGTTTTTTACCCTTAATTTTTTGTTTAAGAGGGGAGGAGTTTTTAGATTTTAATAGTACATCAACGTCTTCCGGACTTACTGAAATGGCTGATAGCTCTTCTTTGTTTTGTTCTATGGCTTTCTTTTTTTTCTGTACATTTTCGAAACGCTCTTTGTCTGCCAGACCTATATTGTAGCCTATTTCTGTTAATCTTAAGTCTGCATTATCCTGTCTTAATAAAGTTCTATATTCTGCTCTGGAGGTAAACATTCTATAGGGTTCTTTGGTTCCCTTGTTGATTAAATCATCTATTAAAACCCCAATATAGGCCTGGTCTCTCTTTAGAATGAGGGATGATTTATTTTGAAGTTTCTGGCCGGCATTGATTCCTGCTATAAGTCCCTGGCATGCTGCTTCTTCGTATCCGGTAGTTCCATTGATTTGTCCTGCAAGGAAGAGATTCTCTATTAATTTAGTTTCTAGAGAGAATTTTAATTGTGTTGGAGGAAAATAGTCATATTCTATGGCATAGCCCGGACGTAAAAATTTGCAATTTTCAAATCCGGGTACTTTTCTTAATGCTTTATATTGTATTTCTTCCGGTAAAGATGTTGAAAAGCCGTTGGCGTATAGTTCAATGGTATTCCATCCTTCAGGTTCTATAAACATTTGGTGTCTGTTTTTTTCTGCGAACCGGCTTACTTTATCCTCAATACTCGGACAATACCTAGGACCATTACCTTTTATTCTTCCCTGGTACATGGGAGAGTATTCGAAGCCCTCTTTTAAGATATCGTGTACTTCGGGGTTGGTATATGTAATCCAGCAGACTTTTTGCTTTTCAGGGGATATCGTCTGGTCTTTTTTGAATGAAAATCCCGTTATCTCTTCATCTCCCTTCTGAACTTCAAATTTACTATAGTCAAGGCTTCTTCCATCTATTCTTGGTGGTGTTCCTGTTTTTAGTCGATCGCTTTCAAATCCTAATTTCTCTAGATCTGCAGTGATTCCTGTGGATGCTCTATCTCCAAATCTCCCGCCACCGAATTGTTTGTTTCCTATGTGAATTGTGCCATTCAAGAAGGTTCCGGCTGTTATAATTACTGCTTTGCCATTTATTTTATGACCCAGTTGGGTTTTAATTCCTTTTATTTTTTCGTTTTCTACTATCAAACCAGTAACCATATCTTGGTAAAAGTCTAAATTAGGCGTATTTTCCAACAGTATCCTCCATGTTTGAGAGAATAGCATTCTATCGCTTTGTGCTCTCGGGCTCCACATTGCAGGTCCTTTAGAACGATTCAACATTCTAAATTGGATAGCACTTCGGTCCGATACGATTCCCGAATAACCGCCCAATGCATCGATTTCCCTTACTATTTGTCCTTTTGCTATTCCTCCCATAGCCGGATTACAACTCATTTGAGCTGTTTTATTCAAATCCATTGTAATTAATAGTGTAGAAGCACCTATGTTTGCTGCTGCTGCAGCGGCTTCACTTCCTGCATGTCCTGCACCTACTACGATAACGTCATATTCTTTAAACATGTTGCAAAGTTACGAACTATCAAGTTTATAGCATAATAAAAGGATGTTCCACGTGGAACATCCTTTTATTATGCTGTTCTTTTTTTATAATGTTCCACGTGGAACATTTATTCTTTTTTACTTCCAAAATCCATTACGGTTACTATATACCCATTGCTTGCTTTAGCACTTTGGATATTTATTAATTTGTAATTTTTGTTAAGTATATTTTTTCTATGTCCTAAAGAACGAACATTTTGATCTATTAGTAAATCAAGTACTACTTCTAGTGCTGAATTTTTTGTGGCTCTGTATAAGTTTTCTGCAAATCTATGCAGATTGCTTCCTTTTATTCTTTCAGAAAAGGAGATACTGCCTTGTTTGTGTGTTAGTTTTCTTCCTTTAAGTTTATGCGTGAGGTAATGTAATTGCTTTAATGTAATAGATTGTAGGGTATTGCTTTTCTGAAAAGGAGGGAGGGGTTGTTGATTTAATAATCTTTTACGTAATGACTTGGTATAATAGGAAGTAAAATCGTCACTATTTTCCTTAATATAATTTTCTACATATTGGTTGTAAAATCTTTTGGGATTTTGTCTTACTTTATTAATGTAGTAAAGAACTTGTTTTTCGTATCTATCGGCATTGAAAGATTGTGTAACGGTAGAGAATGTTGATGGTTTCTGAGTACCACAACCTGTGGCAAAAGTGATGGCGGTGAAAATAAGCAGAATAGATAAGAAATATCTCATGATGTTTTTTTTGGAAAATAAGGCAAAAAATATGCCTTATATCAATTCTCCTTTTTATCTAGGTAATTTAGTAGATGTTTATTCTCTTGTGCTCTCATTTCTTTTTTATCCGCTTCAGAATGATCATCGTATCCACAAAGGTGTAATGCTCCATGGAATATAACTCTGTGTAATTCATTTTCGAAAGATTTTTTAAAGAGGTTTGCATTTTCGCTGACTCTTTCTACACTGATATAAATCTCTGCTATCATTTCTTTTGGTTTTTCAGATAAATCGAAGGTTAATATATCCGTATAGGTGTCATGATTCAGATATTTTTTGTTTAAAGAAAGTAAAAAATCATCTGTGCAAAAGATGTAATCGATATTTTGTGCTTTAATTCCTTCATTATTAAATAGTTGTATGATGTATGCTTCAAGCGCTTTAGAATTACTTAACTCGCTATCCACATCCTGAAAATGGAAATTGACCGGCATTCTGATTCATTTAAATGTTTATGCAATAGCTCCAAAGCGGATGTTATACTCTTCTATATAATCTAATATCTCTTCCTTACCACGGCCTTTCACAGCAGAAGTCATAAAGTAAATAGGTAAAAATTCCCACCTTTTTTTCATTTCTTCAAAGAAGGACTTAACATTCTTTTGAATAAATCTTTGTTTGCTTTTATCTGTTTTGGTAAAAACAATGGCAAAAGGAATGTCCCATTCTCCTAATTGTTCAATAAAGTCCAAATCTGATTTTTGTGGTTTATGGCGGCTGTCAATCAATACGAATAGGGTAATAAGGTTTTCTCTATTCTTTATGTAGTTCGCAATCATTTTTTTCCATTTAGCGCGCTGTTTTTGGGATACTTTAGCAAATCCATAACCGGGAAGATCCACAAGGTTCCACTTTTTGTTTATTCGGAAATAGTTGATTGTCTGTGTTTTACCAGGGCTATTACTGACGTGAGCCAATTTCTTTCGACTGGTAAGCATGTTAATCAAAGAGGATTTTCCAACATTGGATCTCCCGATAAATGCGTATTC
>DATGTY010000144.1:0-10384 GCA_035301605.1 Chitinophagaceae bacterium
TTTTCAGATTGAAATAAGCCTTGAATAAAGGTTTGCGAGGCTTCCGGTAACTGGAAGTGAACCCGAAAACTCACACTCTTGTCGAGTAGCTGCATCCTGTCACCTTTCTTTTTAAATTTTAGGCGTAAATCGGAAAAAGTAAAAAATTTGTAACCTTTCCCATATCCTTCTTCATGCAAAAACTGCGCATAATCTTTATCTCCTTTGGCGAGTATTTTATAAATAGCAGCACTCAGTGGATACTGGTAATTGAAAGGAAGGCTTCCTCCTTCTTCGGCTATTAATCTTATTTTAAATTGCATAGATTTATTTTAATAAAAATGAAGCTGTCAGATTTCGTTAACCTTATCCCACCAATTTAGTTTGCAGGGTTTGTGTCATCAAAGCATTGCTTTCAGTTTCCTCGAAAGCGAAATGTTTTTCCTTGTGGTTTTCGTCAGCGCGTTTAATCAAGATCGGACTCGAAGCGATAAAACGCTCTTCTGCCGAAAACTCCGGCGTGAGCCGCATATCAACGCCGCGTACTTTAGCGCCGCAGAAAAGTGCTGGATCATCCATAATCCCGCTAATGACTTTTTTGGCTAATTGGTCGTCGTGAAAACTGAAAAAACAGGTACTGGAGTGCGTGAGGTTAATTCCGGTTTTGTTAGTGTTTATATTCTTCAACCATGAAAAGGAATATAAACTTGTTTCTCCATGAATGAGGTTTTTCTTTCCAATCCATTTATGAAGGCATCCGGTAAGAAGATGCTGATAGTTGAAGGGAATGATCTTTTTGTTAGGTGTTAGAGATAAATAAATACGCATGCTTTTTTATTTAGGTTATCAAAAAACAATTCAATCTTTTTTTATAATTATTTCGTTCATAGGATTTTTTAAATATTAAAGATAAAAATAAAATTAGAATATATAAATATCTATTTGCTTTTTTCTCTAAATGAATTATAACTCTTACTTGTTTTTCCGGGGGGATGCTTTGGATCCTTAGAACGATGCAGTCTATGTCTCATTTTATGAATTTGTAGAAAATAGTACGCTGCTCTTTAGGAATGTATCCAAATTTGTATTCTTTGTAAGAAATCAAGACAGCTTGTGAATCATGACTATTGTCTAGCTTTAATTTTGTTTTATCAATCTGATCTTTTGTTTCTGAAAGGCTTCTGAATCGTTGTAGTAGGAAAATTCTGCAATGTGGAAGTGAGTCAAAGGTTCTTTTATGTTTTCTTTACCCATTTTAATATTGTTTTAAATTTTTTTCTAAAATATCTTTGATTTTTTCTCTCAAAGTTTTGGGATGAAGTATTTCTATTTGATTGCCCAGCTTGAGTAATTCCATGATGAGTTCATAATTTGGGAGAAGGAAAAGACTGATTTTGATTCTTCCGTCCGACAACTTCTCCTCGAAGGTTTGACTAGAGTGTATTGGTAAGGTTTTTAGGTATTTATATTGTGAAGGTTTTACTGCTAATTCTATTAATTCTTTATCCTTTGAGGCGTCATAATTTAATCCAACAATGTGATTGAATTTTGATAATTGTTTTTGATAATCATTAAAATGGATTGTGCTTAATCCTAAAATTTGGAGTTTGGCAATCCTATCTAAACCAAAAGTTTTTATTTGACTTTCGTCTTTAGGGATGCCGATAATATACCATCGACCTTGATATTCTCTTAGTTGTAAGGGACTTAATATGTACGATTTTAGAGTTTCCTTTTGATAGTTTGTATGTTGAAAACGAATTTCTAATTTATTTTTAATAGCAGATAACAAAGTCTTAATCCAATGGATGCCTTCAAAACCAGAATAATCCTCCAGCTTGATAAATTCTTTCAGGTTGTTGAATTCTTTAAGACCTTCTCGTAGAAGCTCGCCAATATAAATGCGACCGACAAATTGAAGGAAATTAATGACCTGGTCATCATCTTGTTCTTTGATATTGTATCCATTTTCAGCACGGTTATAAATGACTTGTATATTAAAGTCATTTTCTAACATTTTAAAGTCACGTTCCAAAGTTCTTGATGTAATGTTTAAATCGTAGTCTTCCTGTAATCGTCGAATAAGTTCTTTCTTATTTCTATTGGGGAACGATTTTAACAAATACATAATTATTTCCAGTCGCTTTATGATTTGATAATCTGCCATATTGAATATTATATTTTCAAAGATAGAAATACACATCGCCAAAAGATGTCGATGAAAATATAAATATAATAAATATATTTCTTTTGAGATTCTTTAGTAAAAAAGAAGTATCCTAATCTGCCTTGTTCACCAATGAAAAAGACATCAATTTAAATAGATTATATTTAATTATATGTATGAGGCTTGATAAAATTAGTTATCTCTAAAATTCAGGAAACATTTTGACCTTTATCTTTGCGCATCTGCTTCATTACAAACTCTTTGCTGTAGCCTGTTATAGCTATAGAGTTTGGCGTCTTGCATCTGTACAAAGCTAAAACCATGGATAAAGCAAGTTGAATTATATTGTGATATTTGGTAGATTATACATAATGTGTCCAATCTGATTGTTCTGTATAGTCTAGAATGGGAGCGGCATCATTAAATATAGAGAGGTTAGATATCAATTTCTTAATATCCATTTCAATGTGTTTTATGCAATTGTCGTAGAGGTCTTTTCTATAGCCGTTTTCTACTAGATTAAAGACATACTGTGTACAAATTAGACGGGCTATCACCTTCCCTAATACTATCAACTGTCGTTGTACAAAGCTGGAGGATGGTTCAAAATTAAGATGTTTTTTGTACCGATTTACAATTAAATGACAATAATCAGATTGAGAAAGGAAGGAATAAAGATTTTTTTCTTTTTTCTTTTTCATTTGCTTTATAACTAATTCAGCGATTTGCGTATAAAGCATTTCATTGGAGCCTTCAAAAATTTGGAATGGGCGACTGTCCACTATTCCCCTACCAGCAATATGTTCCAGTTTATATCCACTCGCGCCCGATAATTGTAAACAAATATGTGCTGATTCTTGCATCATGTCAGTCACTAAGGCTTTCATGCTGTTAGCTTCTAAACCTTTTCCTGAAAGTTCTTCTTCGATACTACTGATAACGGTACTTCTGGCACACATGCCGGAAGATAAGGTGTAAGAGGCTTGAATTCTAGATAGTTGAAATTGAACGGAATCCAGTTCAGATAGCATTTTTCCTGCCACTTTCCTATGAGTACAATGCTGTAAAGCTTCATCTAACATCCTTTTTATGAACCCCATTCCCATCCCCGGGAATTGCATTCTGCTTCTATGCAGTATATCCAGCATCATTTTAATACCGGATTGTTCAGGATGTAGTTTTTGATTTTTAGGAACTGAAATATCTATATTATTGCGTCCATAAGGAATCATGTAAAGCCCTAAATTATTAAAGTATTGTTCAACCTGTATTTGTTGTTTCGGTTGTGTGTTATCTACAACAAAAAAAGAAACATTTCGAGAAAGTCTATCTTCTCTCAGCTTTTCCCTCGCAGCTATAATCCAAAAATCAGCTTTCCCTGTAAGTCCTTGCCAGTGCTTCTGTCCATTGATGTGATAGTGGTGCTGGTTTTCAGTATATTGAGTTTGCATATTTAATGCGTCGCTGCCAAAGTCCGGTTCTGTAATCATGAGTCCTCCCATTGCTTCCTGTTCCAAAAATCTTTTGAATACAGGCTGTTGAACTTCTGGCGAGCCGTATTTAGCTAAGGGCTCTAAAAACAAAGCGATGTTGATACCAAATGTTAATGACAGGGGTAGAGATTCATACGAAGCTGCTGATAACATACTAAGACATTCTTTAACCTGCGCTCCTCTTCCTCCATATCTTGAAGGTATAGCGACAGATAAAGGAGCTAATTTCATGATTTTTTCCCATACAGACTTTGGTAAACCCCGCTTCACTGAAAGTTCATTAATATTGGTATCTACATGAAATAACTCATGTATGCGGTCTTCGAATTGACTAATAAAAGTATTGAAGTCTGTATGCATGTTTGCGGGTTAAATGAAAATTCTTCTAAATATCGAAAAAAAATAGGGTAATGGCAAAAGTATTTAAAACAAGGCAAAGTGCAAAAATAGGCTATGATTCCGACCTCACCTTATTAATTTGTAATATTAGCAACTCAGAGCAAATTTAGAAAAAGTCAAAAGATTGAAATTTTGGACCATGGATACTAATATTTCTTAGCTAAAGAGGTTTAAGGAGTAAATTCGAACCCTTCTTTATTTTTTGAGACATGGGACAAAAGACTTCTACCCAATTACAAGAGTGTCCATCCTTCATGTTGTAATACCGAATCGACTATAAAATGTCTTTTTAGCGTCAAAGATTTATAATAAGTCTCTCCCGAATAGCTCGGGACAGGTCGGTATTGTACCAATATTTAATAGTCAAATAAAAGTTGAATTGGTATAAGTTTTCAATACTCCGGTAATAAGCCTTCATATCAACGCTTTCTTTTCTCTGTTTGACACCTTTTGTATTATTAAAATGATGAAATAGGTAGCAAGCTTCGACTCCGCTCAGCTTGACGTTAATGTTCATTAGTTTCAATCCTAGTTTTTCAATGGAATAGATAGCAAGGGGAAAGTTATACACAAGACAAGAGACTTAAAATATTGATCATGAAAACGAACCTACAAAAATATACATATGAATTATTGATGAAGAATTAAAGGATAACGAATTTATTCCATGATACATGATACGAGTATATCCGAAAAGATATTATCATTCAAAAAAGTAGAGTTGAAAGAGTAGAAATGCTGGAAAGTCTTTCACGAAAAGCGTACAAGTAATATTTTCATTTATAATAGAAAAAGATGGATATATATAATTTTTAGGCGATCTAATTATCAAAGGATTCATTTATTCTCATTATAGCATCAAAATCTCGTGTAATAGATTTTTCTGAGTGTTTAGATTTAAAATAGTCATTCTGAGTGGATAGTCATACTGAGCGGAGTCGAAGTATGATTTTTCGGCTTTTATTCTGTAGTGTTTTGATTGGGAGCCTCTGCTATAAAAAAGAAGTATCCTCATTCTTTTTCTTCACCCACAGTTTCAGTCCTTGGACTCGGGTAACAACCACTTTCTGGTCTTTTTCTATATCACCTGATAAAGATTCGGCTGTCCATATTTCTCCCACAATTTTTATTCTTCCGGTGGGGGTTAATGGTGTAAAGACGATTCCTTCCATATCTATAAGACCTTCATTTCCACTGGTTATTCTTTCTTTTTGTGCTTTGAGACCCATTCCTACGATAAAAAAGAAGAATAAAGCAAGCAGAATACTAATAGTGATGATTATTCCCATAGAAATGTCGATAAAAGCATCCCCTTTAGGACTTTGGATGAGTAGGGTAGAACCGAAGAAAAAGGATATTAGCCCGCCAATAGCCAGGATGCCGTGACTGACAATTTTTATTTCTAGTACGAATAATATGATCCCTAATATAAGTAATGCAAATCCGACATAGTTAATAGGCAGAATACGCATTCCGTAAATAGCGAGTAGCAAGGAAATGGCTCCTCCAACTCCCGGCCAAATGCCACCCGGATTGAGAATTTCGAATAGTATGCCGAGTATTCCAATGATGAGGAATACATACATGAGATTTGGGTCAGAGAGCATACCGGTTATCTCTTCTGTGAAACTCTTGGAGACGGCTATAATCTGTGCATCTTTAGTAGAAAGGATTTTGGTACCTGAAGCAGTAGTGATGCTGTCTCCATTTACTTTCTGAAGTAATAATTGCGGATTGGATGCTATAATGTCAATAAGGTTTTTATCAAGAGCTTCTTCTTCGGTATAGGATATGCTGCTTTGCACGGCGGCTTCGGCTGCTTTAATATTTCTGTGTCTCTTTTGAGCAATGGAACGAATGAAAGCCAGCGCATCATTTGTTACCTTAGCATTTTCAATACTGTCTAATTGTCCGCGTAATACTACCGGATGAGATGCTCCGATATTAGTTCCGGGAGCCATGACGGCAATGTTGGCAGCAAGCGTGATGAAAAGTCCTGCAGAACCTGCACGAGCGCCGGATGGATAAACATAAACTATAATTGGGATAGGAGATTTTAACATCTCTCCTACAATATTGCGGGTAGAAGATAATAATCCACCGGGTGTATTTAATTCGATAATGAGCGCATCGGCATGAGAAGAGGATGCTTTTTGAATACCGCGTTGGATGTAATTCTCTGTAGAAGGAGTAATGGCGTTATTCACTTTCAGGCTTATGACTGCTTGTCCCGAAGATAAAATCGGAAATAGGAGTAAGAGCCCGATAAGACAATAACGCCATTTCATATTAGATGATTTAAAAACTATTGCTCATCAGCTTCTTTTTGTTTTATAGCACTGTTTATCGAATCCGTTTTTTGAGCCTGCGTCGCTTTATTTAAGTTTTTGTCTCCATCTTCTCCAAACATTTCTTTCCATTGTTTTAGTTGGGAAATAATGGCTCTTGCTTGTTGTAAGTCTTGTCTGAAAGCACTAGCTTTTGCAGGAGACAGACTACGATAATAAGCTGCCTGTTGTTTACAATCTTCTATTATAAGATTGGCAATTTCATTACCCCTTTCCATGTCACCTGCCAAGTAGTAGGCAAAAGCGACTCTCATGGAACTCATATCGTGAATATTCCTTTCAGAAGTAAGACCAAACGGAAAGTCAGATTTCAGAATGTGCTCATCGCCATATTTTAATACTTTCAAGGCGCTGTCTTTCCTGCCTGCTTGTGCAAGTGCTATTCCTAACTTTGCATAGGCTCCACGGATGTTACTTAAACTACGTCTGTTAGGCTGATCAAAGTAAGTACCTGGCGTTTGTGCTCCACCGAATTTAAATTTGGTCATTAAATTTTCATACATGAAATCTAAGTTCACATTTCCAGGATCGAGTAGTGATTGTCTAGCTTCTGTTTTTACGGGAACTAATCTGTAAGATAATCCATCTTGTTCCAGATATTGTCCTAATCCAAGGCTATTCAAAGTCTGTTTGCTGGTGAAATAAATGGGTCGATTCCAGTTATTTGCAGCGATGATATTCAGTAGCAACAAATCATTTTTATACAAGACCTTTTTAGGCATTTTAAAGGTTAATTTTGAAACAATCCTTCCGGTATCAGCAGGAGGTACCAAATGATTAGTGATAGCTTTTTGCTTGTTTACTTCAATAAACATGTTGTGCGTAGGGAAGTAATTTAACTGGCTATTTCCGTTGCTCACCTTATAGTTGGCTTTGTCACTCCCCATGAAAGCCATCAATTGATCTAAATTATAATATTGATTATCCGATAATTTTTGTCCGGGTTCTACGTAAGGAATATAGTTTCTTTTCTCGCCTTGATATTTATCCGGTGACCAGCTGATAGGTAGGGGGGCTGCATCATTGATTTTATATCTCAGATTATCGATATACCAATCCACACCTAATAAACTCATGTTAACTACTCGCACGTCGGTACGAATACCTTCTACTTCCTGCGCATACCATAAGGGGTAGGTGTCATTATCTCCTTCGGTAAATAATATGGCATTGGGTTTACAGGATTGTAAATAATCTATAGCAGAGTCTCTTGCCAGTGTTTTAGTTGAACGGTCATGATCGTCCCATTCCTGGAAGCCCATGATAACGGGTACCAACAACAGGCAAATGAGCCCGGAAGCAACGGCTGATAATTTTCCCGGTATTTTTTTCTTCAAGGCATTATAGACGCCCAATACGCCCAGGCCAATCCATATTGCAAAGGCATAAAAAGAACCTACAAAGGAGTAGTCCCTTTCTCTCGGTTGCGGACTGCCCTGGTTTAGGTAAAGTACAATGGCTATACCTGTAAAGAAAAAGAGGAGCAGGGTAATTAGCCAATTTTTCTTGTCTCTATTATATTGGAAAAACAGCCCAATAAGCCCAAGAATAAAGGGCAGGGCAAAAAGGGTGTTATGTGCTTTGTTGTTTTTCAGGCTTTCCGGTATTTTAGATAAATCTCCTAATCTTATTTCATCTATAAAGGGGATTCCAGTGATCCAGTTTCCATCTCTTACATTTCCAAAGCCTTGGGTATCATTTTGTCGTCCTGAAAAGTTCCACATGAAATATCGCCAATACATCCAATTTAGCTGATAAGAGAAAAACCAATCTAAGTTATCTAAGCCGGTAGGTGCTTCTTTAGGACCTAAGCCCAGCCAATTCCGATAGAATTGTGCTTGCTTTCTGTTGGTGCCTGTATCCCAGATACGAGGGAAGGGATGTTTGTCTTCAGGGGCATATTCTGCCGACATTTTATGACCTACGACTACATATTTTCCAAGACTGTCTTCTCTTTGATAAACGTTAGCGCCTTCATTATATCCGGTTGGCTGGGCAGTGAAATATTGTCCGTATAAAAGAGGGTGTGTCCCATACTGGCTACGATCTAAATAATTGACTAAGGCCTGTGGATTGTCCACATTGTTCATGTTGATAGCTGGTTGGGCATTTGCACGAATTAAAGTCGTGAAATACATGGAATAACCAATCAGTATGAAAGCAAAGCATAATAAAGAGAGATGAAGGAAATAACGTGATTTTTTATGAGATATTTTTAGTCCGATAATAATGAGTACTGCCAATAATATCAGGAAGAAATAAGCGCCTGAGTTGAAAGGAAGTCCTAATCCATTAACAAAGAAAATATCAAAGGCTCCGGCTGCTTTTACAGTATATTGAATGAGAATAACTTGTACTATAAAGGTAATAATACAGCTCAGTATAAAAATCCAAAAGGTTTTAGATTTTGTTGCCTTATAGCGTTTAAAGTAATAGAGCATGACGATGGCAGGAATCGTCAGGATGCTTAATAAATGTACGCCTATAGATAATCCAATCATGAAAGCTATAAAGACGATCCAACGATCGGCATGAGGTTGTTCAGCCTGCTCTTCCCATTTCAAGGCAGCCCAGAATATTATTGCCGTAAAAAAAGAAGAAAGTGCATATACTTCGCCCTCCACTGCTGAAAACCAAAAAGAATCTGTAAAAGTAAAAGCTAATGCACCCACGACGCCCGCACCAATAATAGCGATAGTTTTTTCTGAAGAAATCGTCTCGCCGGTCTTTACCATCAATCTTTTGGCAAAGTGTGTAATGGTCCAAAAGAGGAATAAAATAGTCATTCCACTGGATACCGCAGACATTAAATTGACACTACTGGCGGCAGTATGTGGTCCTGCTCCGGTAAAAATGATGAAAAGACGTGCTAATATTAAAAAGAAGGGTGCTCCCGGAGGATGCGGAACTTGCAACTTAAAGGCACTGGATATGAATTCTCCACAATCCCAGAGGCTGGCTGTAGCCTCCCTGGTAGAGATGAAAACGATACAGGCTATGATGGCTACAATCCATCCGGTGATGTTATTGGTTTTCTTAAAATTCATGTGGAATTTTTAATGTTTAAGCAAAAATATAAAAAGAAAATAGACTATTTCTATTATAAAGTTTAAAATTTAATAAAATCTCTTATTCGAAATAAATACGAATGGTTTGATAAAACATTTGGTTTCTGAAATGGGTGTGCTCCGATTTGGTATTTTGTGTATAGCTTTTTAGTCCAAATAAGCCGGCTGCATTCCCTTTATTTATAGCAATTTCCAAATAACCGGAGGTGTTAAAAAAAGCGATTTTTCCTCCGGCAGGAACATCGGTATATCGGTTGTGTATTTTGGTAATGTAATCATCTCGCATCACGTTTATCTTAAAGCTTCTCCCTTTTCTGGCTCGTTCGAAGAAAGTACGGGTAATATTGACAATCACATTCTCAAAACGATCAATATAGATAATTTGTCCTTCAATATGGTCTTCCTGGATTATTGGTTCCAGCGGCTTTCTTTCCTCAAAATTTTGAACCGGTGTGCCTAATTCTTCTAATTTACTCCCTTTTTCTAATTCCGCTACCAGAGTGGCAAAGCGATGCACTATGTCGAGGGTGTTTTTGGTGCCAATGTCGGTTATTTGAATCATTTCCTCCGGCGGCTCATTGAGAATCATAGACAACAGACCATTATTGGCACAAAAAAAATATTGTCCTTTATGCTTACACAGGAGAAATGGTTCCTCATGTTTGGTTAACAGATTGACTAGAATAAAATGATAACAGCCCTGTGGGAACCGGGGGAAGGCACTTTGGCAGATATAGGCAGCCTGCGGAAAATTAAACGGAGTGATTTCATGAGATATGTCAATGACGAGCTGCTGTGGTACAGTATCATATAATATACCTTTCATGGTCCCTACGAGGTAGTCCTGAAGTCCGATATCTGATGTTAATGTTATTGCCGACACAATTAATTCACAATTTGCCCCAAAATTCTTAAATACTAAGGACTTTC
>DATGTY010000145.1:0-5640 GCA_035301605.1 Chitinophagaceae bacterium
TCTTCTCTTTCTAAAGCCAATCAGTCTTATATGTATCCATCAGTTGCTTTATCTTACATCTTCACCGAGATGATTCATAAAAACGGAGGAACACTGCCTCCCTGGTTGACCTATGGTAAATTTCGTGTATCTTATGCAGCAGCAGGTAACGACTTATCTCCTTACCAGCTATATAACACTTATAACATAAGTAAGGATCCTTTTGGAAACACCACAGCATCAAGACAAGAGACTATGTTTAATCCAAACGTCAGAAGTGAATTAATTAAGTCTTTTGAAGCAGGATTGAAAATGCGCTTTTTTGATAGTCGATTAGGTTTTGATTTAACGTATTACAAATCAAATGCAACTCGTCAGCTCCTCCAGATCCCCATGGATCCGATGAGCGGATATAGTTCAATGATGATTAACGCAGGAAACATCCAAAATGAAGGATTAGAATTGATGCTGGACGGACAAATTATCAAGAATTCAAATAATGGTTTTAACTGGGATGCATCCGTAAACTTTTCTACCAACAAAAATATGATTGTTGCATTATCCCCGGGAATAAGTCAGTACCAATTAGGCGGATTTGATGTCATCAGTGTCAATGCAGTAACAGGAAAAGAATATGGTGAAATTTACGGAAGAAAATTTCTTCGTGTAACCGATGAAGATAGCCCTTATTATGGTCAGAAAATCATAATAGATGGTCTGCCTCAAGGGACTTCTGCTTCCACTGATTTAGGAAATCAATCCCCTAATTATCTATTAGGATTTACGACTAACTTCACGTACAAAAACTTTGGCATGTCGATTTCCGTAGATGGAAGTTTTGGCGGAAAAATGTTCTCTTCTACTTTAGTAGCTATGCAACAAAGAGGAACTTCTGCCCTGACTGTTGTGAATGGTGGTAGAGATTCCATATTGGTGCCAGGGGTTGTATCAGACGGAGACGGCGGTTATGTAGAAAACACTGAAAAGGTTTCTGCTCAAAATTATTGGCAAAATGGAATTGGGGTAGATAACACCGGTATCACAGAAGCTAATCTATATGATGCAACCAATGTCCGCATCCGTAATATTCAGCTTAGCTACTCTATTCCTAAAACTATCCTAAATACCACTCCCTTTCAACAAGCATCTATCGCATTATCATGTAATAATGTCTTGATGCTTTCCAGTCACATGCATGGTTTAGATCCCGAAAGCTCTTTTGCTTCTGGTTCTAATGCTACAGGCTATGAAAGTGGGGCCGCGCCAACGCTCAGGTCTTTCCATATTACTGTAAATCTGGGATTTTAATTTGATAATTATTAAAAATTATAAATGATGAAACGAATATTAAGAAATATCAGTTTGCTACTATTAGTCACCATAATGCTCGGTGGATGCAGCAAATTTGATGAAATTAATACCGACCCCACTGCTGCAAATGAAGAGCAAGTACGTGTAGAATACTTTATCAATCAATCTATTGTAAAGGATCAACAAAATCCGGGAGTTTCGGAAAGAGCTTTTATTCTCTATTGGACCGCTGCAGGCAGATTTGTAACGGATGCAGATGGAGGCACTTTCTCCCATGGAAGTTATAATGACCAGTGGTCGGGAGCTTATTACAATAATATTGCCAGCGCCATAACTAGCATCAATACTGCAATAACTCTGGGAAGCCAGAAAATTGAAGATGGAAGCGCCAAAGACTATATCAGTAACATGGTACAGGTGGCGCGCATATGGAGAGCTTTCTTAATGAGTGAAATGAGTGATAGTTTTGGTCCTATTCCTATCAAAGCTTCAGAAGGAGAAAACCCAAGTTACTCCAGTGTAAAAGAGGTATATCACTATCTGTTAGAAGAGTTAAAAGAAGCCAGTGATAAGATTGATTTAAATGTCAGCATCACTGACGATAATATAAAATCGAAAGATATCGTTTACGGATTTAACTTCAACAAATGGCAAAGATATGCCAATTCATTACGTATGCGCTTAGCCATGCGTTTGTCTGAAGTAGAACCTTCCTATGCGCAACAAAATTTTGAGGATGCAGCTAAAGGGCCTTATCTTGATGACGTTTCCCAAATATTTAGTGTGGAACAAAGTACAGGTTGGGATGATGCTACAGGAATATACTCTAGAAGTTGGTACACCTTACCTTTGACAGCGACGCTAAACAACCTGACTGTTAACTTAGGAGGGATTAAAACAGCAGACCAACTTAACAATTCTGATATTGTTCCTGCGTCAGACCTTTCCGATGCATTGGCCAACATTAAATCCAATGATTATGTTGGATTAAAAGACTTCAATCATTTCCCTACTCATACAGATAATCCGACTGCAGGATACTGGTACAATGGATTGCATGAAACCATAGATCCTCGCATGTACGTGTTATATTATATTCCGGGAAACACAAAGTCCGGTTCCTTTCCTAGTGCAGGAAGTGTAAGTGAAAATACCAAAGGTTATCTTTATGATATTGTAAATGATGATTCTAATAAAAAGGTAGATTCTATCAATGCCAGATTCTCATGGAATGCCTTGCAAGATGGGGACAGCAGGAAAGCCACTTTTAACAATCTGATTAATCCCTCCACTAATGGCTTTGTACCCAGTTTAGCAGAAAGATTCAGAACCAGTACTGAGAAGCGTATCTTATTTGCCCCCTGGGAAAGCTATTTTCTTATAGCAGAAGCTAAGGTCAGAGGGTGGATCGTTGACGGCATCTCCGCTAAAGATGCTTATGAAGATGGAATTAAAGCCAGTTTCAATTTCTGGGGTCTGTCTCAATATGTTACAGATTATCTTCAATCCACCGACTATAATAATGATGGAACTTCTGTAAAATGGGAGCATACAACAGAACCTCCTGCAGATCGTACAATGAGCTATACAGACCGTAAAACAGGAGCCTCTGGGACAGCACAAATTTCATATCCTACCAATGAACTTTATGAAAACGGAACTGTGAGTAATGATCATTTGACCAAAATTATCACACAAAAGTTTATTGCACAAACGCCATGGCTTCCAAGAGAAACCTGGAGCGATCATAGAAGACTGGGATTGCCATTTTTCGACAATGTGGTTGTAGGACCTGATGGAAGTGGTCTTCCTAACCTACCCGGACTAAAGTCTGACTATATGACTTCAAGTCAGAAATACCTGCCGCAAAGAATAAAATACCCTTCAAGTTTAAACAGTAATAACTCAGAAGGATATAACCAGGCCGTTGGATTCCTGGATGGAGAAGATGCGGTATTGACCCCGCTATGGTGGGCACAAGGTGCACAATAATTGAGTGTACTCGTTCAGTTTTAATAAAAAAAGAGGTTATCATAGCTGGTAACCTCTTTTTTTATTGACTTATAAAGCTTAATTTAGCTTACCTTATATCCTGATTTCCATCATTCTAAGATTTTTAATTTTGTACAAAAGAAAAACCTTTCTTGCAAACATGTTTGGACATTCAAATGGGAATAATAAACCAATAATAATCCGATAAATGAAAAATTTTTTATTTCTATTCCTTCTATTGCCTTGCAGTATCTCTTTCGGTCAATCTAATTTAGCTTATAAAAATTCTGATTTGCTGGCAAAAGTTCGAGCAAAGGATTTATTAGACCGAATGACACCTAAAGAAAAGTTTTGGCAGCTATTCATGATCCCCGGCGACTTAAGCCAGCGTGAAGGAGATATGTTCAAAAAAGGTATTTTCGGGTTACAGGTGAGTGCTACTTCAGAGGGAGATGCTGCCGGACAAATGTTGGATTACCATTCAGCATCTTCTGCTTTAGCGTTTGCCCAAAAGCTCAATAAAATACAACGTTTTTTCGTTGAAAAAACCAGATTAGGGATTCCTGTTATCTTTTTTGAAGAAGCGGTACATGGTCTTGTAACCAGCAATGCTACCGTATTTCCTCAAGCTATTGGTCTGGCAGCAACTTTTGATACTTCATTAATGAGGAATGTAGCGCAAACTATCGTTAAAGAGACCAAAGTCAGAGGTATTCGTCAGGTATTATCTCCTGTAATCAATTTAGCTAGCGATGTGCGTTGGGGACGTGTAGAAGAAACCTATGGAGAGGATCCTTTTCTATCGGCTACAATGGCATCCGTCTTTGTCAATAGCTTTGAAAACAACGGAATCATCACCACGCCCAAGCATTTTGTAGCTAACGTTGGAGCCGGAGGCAGAGACAGTTATCCGATTTATTATAACAAACGCCACCTGGCAGAATACGACCTCATCCCATTTAAAGCCGCCTTTAATCAAGGCGCACAATCCGTAATGACATCCTATAACTCAGTGAACGGACAACCAAGTTCCGCAAATAGTTGGTTATTACAGAATAAACTAAAAGAGGACTGGAATTTCGATGGATTTGTTATTTCCGATGCCAGTGCCGTAGGTGGTGATGTAGTGTTACTGCATACTGCAAAAGACTATGCAGAAGCCGGCATGCAAGCCATTAATAATGGATTAGATGTTATTTTCCAAACCAGATATAATCAGTATAAGTTATTCATACCTCCCTTTCTAGATGGTAGAATTGATACCAATAGAATCAACAATGCGGTCATGAGAGTACTTACCGCAAAATTCAACTTAGGATTGTTTGATCATCCTTATGTTTCTTTAGAGGCAGCAAAAAAACTAATGAGGGATTCTTCAGGAACACATTTAGCTAAAAAAGCCTCTTTAGAATCCATTGTTTTATTAAAAAACAACTCCATTAATCAAACGGATAAAATTCTTCCATTAGATAATAAAAAAATAAACAATATCGCCATTATTGGCTATGATGCCGACACTGCCCGTCTTGGCGACTATAGTGGCACACCCACCTATACCGTTAGTATGTTAGAGGGAATTAAAAACAGAGCCTCCCAAAAAGACATACAAGTCTCCTACGCAGCAGGAGTTCCTATCATGAATCAATCCTATCATGTCGTAGCCTCCAAATATCTCACCGATCTTCGGCATCATACAGGGCTCACAGCTTCTTATTATAACAATATTAACCTTTCGGGATCTCCTGATATTCAAAAGAATGTAAAAAATATAGATTTTCTGTGGACATTATCCCTTCCTGATCAAAATATAAAAACTGATTTTTATTCTGCTCGCTGGGAAGGAACTATCCACAGTCCCAAAACGGGAAATTTTCAAATTGGGTTAAAAGGAGATGATGGATTCAGACTCTACATCAATAATCAATTGGTCATTGATAACTGGAGAAAAGTTGGATTTCATACCAAACTCTCCCAATTCCATTTTGAGAAGGGAAAAGAATATAAAATAAAAATAGAATTCTTTGAGCCTGTTGGTAATGGTCAAATAAAACTCATTTGGAATGTAGGGCTGGAAAATAATTGGAAACAAAAGATACAAGAAGCGGTAAAAACTGCAAAAAAGGCAGATGTAGCCCTTATTGCAGCCGGCATTCATGAAGGAGAATTTCAAGATAGAGCCGACCTCTCTCTTCCCGGACACCAGATTGAATTAATTAATGCAGTCGCTAAAACAGGTACGCCTATTGTTGTTATTTTAATCGGAGGAAGCGCCATTACCATGAACAAATGGATTGACCAGTCCGATGCCATTCTGGATATCTGGTATCCGGGCGAACAGGGAGGAAATGCCATAGCTGA
>DATGTY010000146.1:0-2858 GCA_035301605.1 Chitinophagaceae bacterium
TTTCGAGAAGATGAAATTTTCTTCTACTCGCCAGTCTTATTTACACTTTGCCTAATATTTTTATTATAGTGCATAAAGTTAGTACATTCTCAAAGAGATTTCATCTATTTATATTTTAGTTAAGTTGCTTTTTTAAATAGCGTAGGAATTACCCCGGATTGTTTTTTTTAAACCCTAAATAAGTAGTTCCTTTGGTATTCATTTTTAACCTTTTATTCTAAAAAGAAATTCGTGAGAAAGCTTGTATTTTTAGCCATTTTTATCGCCACTGTCGTTGTTTCTGTTTTTTATTATTTCAGTTCTTCCGATAATAATGCCACATTAAGCAAATTCCCTGCTACAGACACTTCACATCATCCCTTTGCCATACAGAAAGATAGCTTGAAGGATTTATCTCACAAAACAAAGGATACTATTCAGGGAAAATTACCGAAGAAAAAAAAATCTCCAAAAGATTCTATCGCTTCTACCGATATAAATTTGAAAGACAGCACCGCTACCAAAAAGAAAACGCCGTTGTGGCCGGTAGATAAACCACCATTATTATCCCAGTCTCTACTCCCATCTCATAGAATTATTGCTTTTTATGGGAATTTATATTCTACCAGAATGGGGATTCTTGGAGAATATCCAGCCGATACTGTACTAGCCCGTCTTCAACGTCGGGTACACCAATGGCAAAAAGCAGATTCCACAAAACAGGTACTGCCTGCGCTGGAACTCATTACCATGTCTGCCCAAGCCACTCCCGGGTCGGACAGCTTATATAACATGCGCATGCCCTTTTGGATGGTAGATAGTGTGATTGATATGGCGCGATCTATTAATGCAATCACCATTTTAGATTTCCAGGTAGGGAAAAGTACGGTAGAAAAAGAAGTTCCTTATTACGAGAAATATTTAAAAATGCCGGATGTGCATCTCGCAGTAGATCCCGAATTCTATATGAAACGAGGAAATGTACCGGGAACGCGAATAGGAACTATGGATGCCAAAGATGTTAATTACTGCATCAATTATCTCAAAAAGCTCGTAAAAAAGTATGATCTGCCTCCCAAAATATTAGTTATCCACAGATTTACCCAAGGCATGATTACCAATTATCAAGATATAAAACTCAGTTCGGAGGTTCAGGTGATTATAGATATGGATGGCTTTGGTGCACAATACTTAAAGAGAGATAGTTATAAACGTTATATTTATAATGAACCTATAGAATATACCGGCATTAAGCTCTTTTTGAAGAATGACAATGCAAATGGAAATAAAATGTTCACGCCAGATCAGGTATTAAATCTTCATCCGGAGCCCATTTACGTTCAATATCAATAATCCGATGGTCAATTCAAGTAATAAGTAAAAAATAGCAATTATTCAAACTGCTTTTAGCATAAAAATGTGCCTTTATAATCCTATTTTTGCAATATGCGAAATTATGAAGATGGTTGGCGACATAAAGGAATGCGTTCTTCCCTAGTAGAAGAAATAAAAGAAAAAGGAATTACTGATGAAAAAGTGCTGGAAGCCATAAAACAGGTTCCCCGACACTTTTTCATGGATACCGCCTTTTCTGATATTGCCTATGAAGACCGTGCCTTCCCTATCGGTCAGGGACAAACTATTTCGCAACCTTATACCGTAGCCTATCAGAGCCAGCTTTTAAAAATTAAACCTTTTGATAAAGTGCTTGAAATTGGATCCGGCAGTGGTTATCAGGCGGCCATACTTTCTGAATTAGGTGCAACAGTTTTTACTATAGAACGTCAAAAAAAATTATATCAAACACTCAAAAGCTCTTTTATCAAAACCAAATTCCCCTCTATTAAATTCTTTTATGGAGATGGGTTTAAGGGTTTACCTACTTATGCACCCTTTAATAAGGTCATTATTACCGCAGCAGCGCCATATATACCGGAAAAATTAATCGCCCAATTGAAACCCGGCGGGTTAATGGTGGTTCCGGTAGGCGGCAAAGAGAGACAAAAAATGTACCGAATAACAAAAAAGACAGATGGAGAATCCAAAAAAGAAATTTTTGATAATTTCTCATTCGTCCCTATGTTAGAGGGAAAACAATTCTAGTCAATTATGATAAACAAAATTTCAGGACAAATTCAGCATTACGCCTGGGGCGGGTATCAATATATTCCACAATTAGTGGGAGCACCTGCAAACGATAATCAACCTGCTGCCGAATACTGGCTGGGAGCACACCAAAAAGCACCATCGAAACTGGTACCGTCCGATGCAGACACTACTTTAAATCAAATTATTGAGCAAAACCCTGCATTATATCTCGGTCAGGAGACTGCTTCAAAATTTGGCCGCTTACCCTATCTCTTCAAAGTATTGGATGTACATGACATGCTGTCCATTCAGGTACATCCCTCCAAGCAAGAAGCAGAAATTGGTTATGCTAAGGAAAATCAGGCCGGAATTCCCACAGATGCCACCAATAGGAATTATAAAGATGACAATCACAAACCGGAAATGATGGTAGCATTGAGTGATTTCTATCTATTACATGGCTTTAAAGCAGAAGACAAGCTCATACAACAATTACAAAGAATAAAAGAATTTAGCGCCCTGCTCCCTATTTTTGGTAGCGAAGGATATAAAGGACTTTACAAAGAAGTCATGACATTGCCACAAGAAAAAGTGAACCAGATTCTTCGTCCTTTATTAGAACATATTATTCCGCTGTATAAAGCAGATCAACTATCTAAAACAGATCCCGCTTTTTGGGCTTCTAGGGCAGTAGCATCAGGTATGACAACGCTGGAAGATATTGATAGAGGGATTTTTTCTATCTACTTTTTCAACCTGCTTCATTTAAAAACAGGAGAAGGTATCTTTCA
>DATGTY010000147.1:0-10381 GCA_035301605.1 Chitinophagaceae bacterium
AAAAGAAAAATTCAATTTTTTATTTAAAAAAGTTGGAAGAAAATAAAATGAACCATACCTTTGCAACCGCTTAGCAAATAATCGGCATAATATTGCTAGCAAATTGAAACTGTCGGATGATTCGGTAGCTCAGTTGGTAGAGCATCTCCCTTTTAAGGAGAGGGTCCTGGGTTCGAGCCCCAGCCGGATCACATTTTTATTTACACCCTTTCTTTCCCCTACTCCCTACTTAATACTTAAAAGCTTATCATACTAAAGACGTCATTGAGATTTGACGCCTTTAGATACTTTTTCATTTTTTTACTTTCTTTTTAGATTTTTTTCTTCTTCAAAGCGATATGAATTACTTCATCCATTTGTTCTACATAATGAAACTTCATTCCTTTGATAAAATCCTTATTAATTTCTTCAATATCCTGTTCATTCTTTTTACACATAATGATCTCTTTCAATCCTGCTCGTTTAGCGGCTAAAACCTTTTCTTTAATTCCGCCGACCGGAAGCACCTCTCCACGAAGTGTAATTTCTCCGGTCATGGCCAAATAAGGCTTTATGCTCTGTTCCTTAAATGCAGAAGTCAGAGCTGTAAGCATGGTAATACCGGCACTTGGACCATCTTTAGGTACGGCCCCTTCAGGTACATGAATATGAATATTCTTTTTCCCAAAAAGCTCAGGATCGATATCAAAGTCTTTCGCATGCGCTTTTAAATAACTCAATGCGGTAGAGGCCGATTCCTTCATTACATTTCCTAAATTTCCGGTCAATTTCAACTCTCCTTTCCCTTCACTAAGGCTCACTTCAATAAAAAGTATATCGCCGCCAACGCTGGTCCATGCCAGACCAACCACAACGCCACTATGATGGATGGCTTTATACACATCCTGACTAAAGCGAGGCTTCCCCAACATATCAAGCAACAGCTCTTTAGTCAACCTAACCGGCACTTCTTCCTCCAAAGCCACTTTTTTAGCAACTGAACGCAAAATACTGGCAAGCTGTCTATCCAATTCCCTGACACCACTCTCACGAGTATAATCCTGTATCACTTTTTCCAAAATCTTTTTAGGGAAAGTCATCTTTAAACCAGTTAAACCATGCGCCTTCTTTTGTTTTGGTAACAGATGCCTTTTAGCAATTTCAATTTTTTCTTCCACAGCATATCCGCTCAGTGGTATAATCTCTAACCGATCTCTCAATGCCGGATGAATTCCATTCAAACTGTTTGCTGTTGCTATAAATAACACTTTGGACAGATCATACTCTAATTCCAGATAGTTGTCATAGAAGGTACTATTTTGTTCCGGATCCAACACTTCTAACAATGCAGAAGACGGATCTCCATGAAAGTCGCCACCAACCTTATCTACCTCATCTAAAACCATCACCGGATTAGAAGCTTTCAACTTCCGTAGATTTTGAATAATACGTCCTGGCATGGCACCAATATAGGTCTTTCGATGACCTCTTATTTCACTTTCATCATGTAAACCTCCTAAACTTAAACGAGCATATTTTCTGTTAATGGCGGCAGCAATAGATTTTCCCAAAGAGGTTTTTCCAATTCCGGGAGGACCTACAAAACAAAGAATAGGCGATTTCATATCTCCTTTCAACTTCAATACAGCCAAATATTCTATGATCCGATCCTTTATTTTATCCATATCATAATGATTCCTATCGAGTATCTTTCGAGCTCTCTTAAGATCATACTTATCTTCAGTATATTCTTCCCAAGGCAAATCCAGCATCAATTCCAGATTATTATAAATCACAGAATAATCCGGTGCAGAAGGATGTGTTCGCTCCAGTCGCTTAATATTTTTATCAAAAGCTTCCTGAGCAGCCTGTGTCCATTTTTTCTTTTCTGCGCGTTTTTCGAGTTCCCTTATCTCTCTATCAGACTCCCCTCCCAATTCTTCTTTAATAGATTTAATCTGTTGCTGAAGGAAATATTCTCGCTGTTGTTTATCCAAATCAGAACGCGTTCTGGTAGTAATTTTATTTTTCAGTTCTGCCAGTTGCTCTTCGGTCTGTAAAAGCTTCAATAGAAATTCAGCTCTTTCCGAGAGATTATTCATTTCCAGCAGTTGCTGTTTTTCTTTCAATTCAGAACTTAAATTGGAAGCTACAAAATGAATGAGGAATGCCTTATCATCAATATTTTTAAGAATGGCATCTGCTTCATTAGGAATATTGGGAGATAATTTAATTATTTTGGAAGCCAGCTCCTTTATAGAGGAGGAATATGCATCAAATTCTTCCTTCTTGTCGTCTGTTTCAGGCTGTTCCTCTTCTAATAACTTCACTTGTGCAAGAAAGTGTGGGTCATCAGATAAAACATCTGTCACTTCAAATCTACTTCTACCCTGAATAATCACCGTAGTCCCTCCATCAGGCATTTTTATCACTTTCACAATACGGGCCACTGTACCTACTGATGCCAAATCCTTAATTTCAGGCTCTTCCACTTCACTATCTTTTTGGGCTACCACCCCCAATATCTTTTTTTCTGTCGAATTGGCACTCTCCACAGCATCTATAGATTTATCTCTACCTACAGTAATCGGCAGAATAACCCCCGGAAAAAGTACGGTATTCCTTAATGGCAACAGTGGAATTATTTCAGGAATTTCATCTTCAGAGGTATCTTCGGGAAAGTCCTCATTCAATGGTAAAATAGGCATAAACTCTAACTCATCCTCGTTTCCCTGAAAATCTATTATATTATCTTTCATAACTATATTACAGTCAGTTTGACATTCATTTCAAATTACACATGATTTCATCATGCGATGCTTAATAGTCAACTTTAATGCCAAGCCAATAAACCTGTCACATTTACAAAAAAAAGGTTTTCATTTTCATGAAAACCTTTTTCTGCTTTTATATTTTGCTGCTTTAAAAGATTTGATACCCTATACCAAGCTGAATAGCCTGACTTTTCCAAGAATCTTTCTGTGTTATATCATTCACTTCACTAAGACCTATCACATATCTGGCGTTGACTCTCAGACTACCAAGGCTAAGTACCAAGCCACCTACAGCTGAGAAATTACCGTTCTTAAATGCCTGCTTACCATTATCAACTAAAGATTCATCCTGATCCATTAAAATACTATATTGGGGTCCTAATTGAATCCATAACTGATCACTTAATTTAATATTGGCAAGAATAGGAATATTCAGATAGTTCAATTTAATCTTATCCCCTCCTGTTATATCAGGAAAACCAATATCTTCAAAGCCATCTGCAGCTTCATAAGTGGATTGCGAAAAGAGTACTTCCGGTTGAATACCGAATTTTTCAGAAAGCGCTAATTCCAAAAATCCGCCTCCATAATAACTCAAATTAAATCCGTCTTTAAATTGCTGTCCGTCGATTTTTGCCATGTTTACCCCCCCCTTCAATCCAAAATGAATGCCTTGTGCCATTGCCGAAGTCGTGGCAAAAAGGAGAAACGCCGAGATCCATAGTAATTTTTTCATAGTTTTAATAATTTTATAACATAAATACAAAAACTTTGCCAAGAAATCTGAATAGAATAAAGATGACGATTTCCTATACAATAGTATAAAGATAATAAAATATTAAATACTTTACAGGAAAACTTTCTCGATAGATTATTTTTCCCCGGCCTTTTATACCAATTCAACTTTTATTTGGGAAATTAGCTTCATTTATTGATTATAGTGCGTTATTATGGTTTATTGGTGCTTTACTTCTTAAAAGTATCGACCAAAAAAACACAAAGACAGCTCTAATTCCTCCTTAATCAACTCCTGTTAAATTTTTAATTAACGCCACTTCAGCACTATCATAAGGTTTACCATCCGAATATAAAATATCATGAAACCATACTTTTGGAGGTGCAGTATATTCCTTAGTCCAGCTATCCCAAGGGTAAATCGTCTGGGTTTTCCCATTAACAAAGCCCCAATTCAGAGCACCAACATGTTTTTTCTTGAAAAAGGGTAAAATATTCTCGAAAGTACTTCCTGTAGGTCTAGCCATGTATTCAGAACAAATAATTGGTCTTTTATAACGAGAAAGGATCTTCACTTTCTTTTTGGTTGTTTTCAAAGGAGCATAGCAATGGAAGGATGTAATATCCGAATGATTAAACATAAAGCGATCCATCGGATCCAACATGGCAGTATCCGCCCAGTTTCTATGCCAGGGAGCCGCCGTCAGCGGTTGTTTCGGCTGCACCTCCCGTGCCCATTTAAATGATTTTTTCAATAGAATAAAAGAATACTTATATTTTGCTTTAGGAGAAAGTCCCATGGGAAAGCGTCCACCATTATCGTTATCAGGTTCATTAAATAAATCCCAGACCCAAACACGAGAATCGTGTGAAAAATGTCGCATGACGCCCTGAAGATAATCCTTCAACTGTTCATATTGGGCGGTATCTGAAAGTATTTTAGCACCCGGACTCTGAACCCAACCGGAATTATGAACATGAGGTACCGGCGCCGGCTGCTTTCCTCCCTGCGGGAAAGGATTCCAAACGCCATCAAAGAAAACAAACATAACTCCTATATTATGCTGATCAGCAATGGTCAAAAACTGATCAATACGATTTAAAAAACCTGTTGAATCCTGCTTCCAGAGCAAATTATGCAAAAATACACGCACCAGATTAAAGCCCAATCCTTCCGCCCAGCCCAATTCTTTATCAATACGAGCTGTATCAAAAGTTTCTTTTTGCCAAAATTCAAGTTGATTCACTGCATAAGCAGGTGTAAAGTTGCAACCAACAACCCAATCTCCTTTTGCTTTATACCATTTATTGATTTTTTGTACAGACCATTGATTGGCAGTTTGATGTAAAGATGAAGAATCTTGTGCACTAGAGGAGGTAGAAAGATTCTTACAAGAATATAGCGAAAGTACGAAAAGAGCAGAAATAAAGAAATAAACTTCTTTCATAATTTTTAATAGATTAAAGACCAACAGTTATTTATAAGGTAATTATTTTTTAATCATTAAAAGACAGAACACGCTCCAAATTTGCCCTCCGGCTTTCTCCTATTCGTACAAAGATAAATACTTTCTCCAAAAATACCACAAACAACTCATAATATGATCTAAAAATACATATAGATATTCGAAACACTTTCTAACTTCCGCTCTTTTATATATCTTTACAAAAGTCAAAAATATAAAAATGAACGACTCTTTTTATCAACATATATACGAAAAGCAACAAAACATGGAGGCGATTCCTTCCAACAAAGAGATTTCCGCCTGGGCTAAGAACCTTATCCGAATCTTATATCCTCAAAAGACAAGAAAAAAGTTCAAAAATGTAGCAGATATTAAATCAACTTTTGCGGCAGAACAAGAGAAATTGGTGACTATTATGAATGAGACAAAAGCCTGTAGTGATTGTAATCACAAAGCTGTAGCTGCAGATTTTTTTCACAAAATCCCGGATATATATTCCTTACTTAATAAAGATGCTCAGGCCATATTGGATGGGGATCCCGCAGCAATTAGTGAATTTGAAATAGTTCGTACCTATCCCGGTTTTTTTGCAATTTCCTTCTATCGTATAGCACACGAATTATTATTGCTCGGCCTTCCTCTACTTCCGCGAATATTAACCGAACATGCGCATTCAAAAACAGGAATAGACATTCATCCCGGAGCCAAAATAGGAGAATATTTTTTCATAGACCACGGCACCGGAATTGTGATTGGCGAGACCTCGCATATAGGTCATCATGTAAAACTTTACCAGGGGGTAAACTTGGGCGCGCTTAGTGTTGACAAAGAAATGCAATCTACCAAAAGGCATCCTACAGTGGAAGATCACGTTGTTATATACTCGGGAGCTACAATCCTTGGTGGAGATACAACCATTGGTCACCACAGCATCATTGGCGGTAATGTTTGGCTGGTCAAAGGAGTCCCCCCCTACTCAAAAGTCTTTCACAAACCATCTATTAAAGTTGTTCAACAATCTGTCTAAATCTAAACCATGTCCACTATTATTAACCTTATAGGGCATACGCCCTTAGCTGAGCTAAAAAACATTAATCCCAATCCGAAAGTGAAGTTATTTGCTAAACTAGAAGGGAATAACCCTGCTGGAAGCGTAAAAGACCGTCCTGCCTACAATATGATAAAAAGTGCTCTGGATCGTGGAGATATCAATAAAGATACACAATTGATCGAAGCCACAAGCGGGAATACAGGAATTGCATTGGCTATGATTTCCTGCATTATGGGTTTAAAGATTGAATTGGTTATGCCAACAACAGCAACCAGAGAAAGGGTAGCAACCATGAAAGCTTATGGAGCAAAAGTGACCCAGCTGGAGGGAATCGAAGAATGCAGGGACTATGCGGAAGTTCAAGGTGAAAAACCCGGATATTTTTCGATTAACCAATTTGCTAATCCGGATAATTACCGGGCACATTATATGACTACAGGACCCGAGATTTGGAAGGATACAAACCAAAAAATCACGCATTTTGTCAGTGCCATGGGAACTACCGGAACAATTATGGGAACATCACGATTCTTAAAAGAACAGAATAAATCGATTCAAATTATAGGATGTCAACCCACAGACGACTCTCGCATTCCCGGAATTAGACGTTGGCCAAAGGCTTATTTACCCAAAATTTTTGATTCCTCCCGTGTAGATACCACCCTGGATATTTCTACTGAAAATGCTAGAAATACGACCAAGCGGTTAGCTAAGGAAGAAGGTATTTTAGCCGGCATGAGTAGCGGCGGTGCTGCTTATGCAGCTATTCAAACGGCGAAGAAACTAGATTCTGGAGTCATCGTATTTATCGTATGTGACCGCGGCGATCGGTATCTGAGTAGTGATTTGTTTGAATAAGAAATCAATAATGGCAAAATAAAATGCGACTACTTTCTTGTTTAAAAAGTAGTCGCATTTAATATATTCACTATTTCCTATTGCTGCTCCAATCTTATATCTACACGGCGTTTTAAAGCATCCTTTCCTCCTACTGTACTAATTTTTTCATTAGGATCAATCTGAATTCTTGAGGAACGAATATCATATTTATTCATTAAGATATCCTTCACCGCATTGGCTCTTTCCTGACTCACCTTCTTGTTCACCTGTTCACTTCCAGTACCATCAGTAAAGGCTTTCAACACAATAATCAAGGATGGATCTTTCTTAATCCATGATGCTACAGGACGAAGTTTACTCACATCTGCGGGATTCATAGTGTGAGATCCCAGACTAAAATAAGTACTTACTACAGGAAAGTTGAAACTTTCAGACTCTTTTTCCTTATTTACCTGCATGCCACTTAACTCGTTTCTAAGCGAATCCACCTGCATTCTCAGATTAGCCATCCTTTCTTCTCTCAAATCTGACGCCAAAGTCTTGTTATTTTTTAAATAATCTAACTGATTCATACGCTTCTCCCATTTCTGATAAGTTGAATCCGTTTCTTCTTTTTCCTGCATCTGTTCCGGCTGATGTTGAATAACGGTATCAGGAGATTGGTTCTTCAGTTCTTCCAACTCAGCTCTAGTCTCCTGCAGCTGTTCTTTATATTGATTATCATTATTTCTACCGGAGGCAACTACAGGAGCTATCGTTGGTCTAAAGCCTACACCTCTGTAATTTCCTTGATTTAAATCATCGATAGCAGCACGCAAATATGCAGCCTGTAAAGCCTTCATATCCTGTACTTTTGAAAGATCATCTTGAAAAGATTGATTGTCCGCTTTTAATTTGTTCATCTCTTTAATCAAATCATCCATCTTTTCTTCCTTCCTATTTATCTGCTGTCTATACTTTACTAAACTATCAGCATGATTCGTTTCTTTCTTTTGATTAGATTTAAAAATCCTTTGAAAGAAATTTTTCTTAGCTTTTTTAGCACTATCCAGCATTTGCAGCGTTTCTAATTTTTGTGCTCTTAAGGAATCTACTTGTCGCTGTAAAACCTCTCTCTGAAGTGAATCTGTATGCAGATTGTGTTCATTAGTCGCCAAATTACTTTCAACAGTTTTGGCTTTGCGGTTTATTGCCAAAGAATCTTTCTTATATCTACTCCAAAGAGAATCATAAGCCATTTTTAAAGAATCACTTTTTTCTCTAAGTGCTAACTGAGTGGCTGAATCAGCCTGATTAGCGGAAGTAGCTGAATTATACTTCAATAATAAAGAATCATAGGCTTTTCTTATCGAATCTTTTTGTGCATTTATGTGGTTCTGCATGACAGAATCATTCTGAACTGCCATAGAATCCTTATAATGAGTTAATAAGGAGTCGTAAGCTTGTTCTAAAGAATCTCTTCTTAAGACTGTCACAGTATCATTGTTCTTACGTTTATCATTATATAATAAACGCAAAGAATCATTTACATTCTTTAAGGAATCCAGTTTATACTGATAAACCTGTTTCAAAGAATCCCTTACCAGACTATCCTGACTATAAGCAGTTTGAATTGAATCCTCAGCTAACTTCCTTTGTGTGGTGGAATCCGGACTGCGTTCAGTCATTTGTGTATTTGCATAATCCGTGCTATCATTATACACCGTATCCACGGTAATCGACTCAGTCGGTTTGTATTGCGGATAATAAGATGAATCCTCAATCAGTCCATATCTGTTTCCATAGAAAGGTGATTCCGTTAAGCCCATTCGAGCCTCTTCCATGGCCTTCAATTTATCTTTTACATCTTTTATTCTTACCTGAACCTGTTCATACCGAACACTATCTTCTACCGTAACAGGCGGCATTGCTAATTCATGTCTTTTTTGCTTTAATAGAGATAGTCTATAAAGTAATCCATATTTCTTTCTAACATAAAACCGATCAAGGTCTTTAAAGCGCATTCCCCACATCATCTCTTTCATGTTACGCAATTCAGCTTGTAACTCATTATATTTACTCTCCTCAACAATAACATCTTTCAAAGAATCTTTGGCAAGAGAAGTTTTATCTACTTTTCCGGTATCCTCCTTCTCAGGTTGCTCTTGAGAAGTTGTTAAAGGAGCTCGTAACCCGGGATTATAAACAGCCGGTGCCGTAAAATTATGTTTTCTTCCCAGATTAAATTGAAGAGAGACCTGATTAAATACATAAATATCATTCACTCCATCATCATATCCTCTGTTACCTGCCATTGTATTTGTTCCCGGATGAGCAGCATAAGCCTGTTCTGCAGAAGAATAACTCAATTTATATTCTCCACTTACATCATCTAAATGATCACTAAAAGAATACTTCACATCGGTTTGTACAGACAAACTAACCACCCGACTCAGTCTGAATTTAATTCCAATTCCCAGATCTGCATAAGGCACTACATTATCATACTTCTCATTGGTTTCGGTCATCACATCCCGCAAATCAGTTTCAAAATCTCCATCCAATTCCACATTTGGATTTGAATAATTGTAAGGATTCCCATCTGCATCAAACAAATCACCTTTTACCTTGAAATAACTCAAACCAGCTCCTAAGAACAGATAAGGAGCAAAAAAGGCATCCTTTCTTAAAAGTTTACCATTATCAGAATGAAAAGTAATCGCCAGACCGGCATCATAAACGTTGGTTTTGAAATTCAACGCACGATCCCAATGTGGAGCATCTACATCATAATCATCATTAGGCTTTTGGTATCTATCACTCATGGCGAAAGCACCTTTATTAAATTGCAACATCAATCCCATTCCCGGACTGAATCGCTTTTCCAAACTCAGTCCAAAACTAGCTTCAGGGATATAATTATCATTAAACCGGAAAAGCTTGAAAGCCTTTTGCCAATCGTCCCAATGCAGAATGCGATAGGGGCTTACATCTCCATAATAATCCATATACCCGCCACCAATACTCAGTTTCCAGCCTGATTTTCCCGATTGTGCCATAGTCGGAACAACAGACCAAGAGAGTATAAATACACTTAAACCTAGAATAAAGAGAACTTTTTTCATCCTTATTTATTTCTTTTTATCAAATCCAAGCCACAAATTAATCTCTGCACTTACACCTACGAAAGGTTTAAGATCAAAGTCCTTTGTACTTATATTTTGAATATTATCAATTTTTTCCGTAGAAGTAGCTACTACACCAGCCTGAAATCTAAAAACATGCAAAAATTTATATCCCAATCCTACATAATAAGGTAATCCTACAATAGGTCCGGTAATTTCATTGCCATTTTTATCTTCAAAATTTTTCAGGAATACCCCTAAAGAGACAGAAGCATTTCCCCAAAATGGGGAAAGACTTTCATTTCCCAATGGAAAAGAGATTCCGACATAAGGTGAAGAAGCATAATCCATATCATCCCATTGACCGGATAGATAAACACCACCATAACCCACATTTAAAGACAACGTACGTGTTATTTCTTCCGTAGGATA
>DATGTY010000148.1:0-9511 GCA_035301605.1 Chitinophagaceae bacterium
GCTGTGATACATCAACTCACTCTTACGCGTCAAATACTCCCAATGCAGTTCTTTCACCTTCACCTGCAACTTGTTTGTTTTCCGAACATTATCCACCATATAATGTCCATTTGCTATATACAATATCCCCAAACCAAACAAAAAAAGCAAAAAGGGAATATGATGAACAATCCAAGAATAATTAATCTTGAATCTGCGTTCCTTCTTTTTCTCCTGCTCTTCTACAAAAGCCCGCTGTTTAGTTTTTTTCCACCACATTAATCCCTCCTCTTATTAACAATTATTTTTTCTGCAACACGCATCTTCGCACTTGCCGCTCTGGAATTTATTCTAATCTCATCTTTCGTTGGCACAACCGGTTTTTTAAATACGGCATTCAAAGATTCCATTTGCTTCTGTTTCAAAAATTGCTTCACTACACGATCTTCCACCGAATGAAAAGTAATAACCACCAACCTTCCTCCCGGAGCTAGTACGGCTTCTGCCTGCTCTAATAACTCCTTCAATGCGCCCAATTCATCATTCACTTCAATTCTTAAAGCCTGAAAAACCTGCGCCAGATAACGACGTTTGTTTCCTTTAATAACCGGCGTAATTACATTTTTCAACTCTCCTATAGTCTTAAGCGGAAACTGCTTGCGCATCTTTATAAGGTGAGCTGCCAGCGTTTTCGCATTTCGAACCTCTCCGTAATTCTCAAATAAATATAGCAACTGCCACTCCTCATAATTCCTTAAAATATCTATGGCAGTTAAATCTCCCCTTTTATCCATTCGCATATCCAATGGAGCATCCATCCGAATTGAGAAGCCACGATCAGCGGTATCAAATTGATAAGAAGACACGCCCAAATCTGCCAAAATACCGGAAACAGAAGTAATTCCTTCCACCCTCAAAAACCGTCTGAGATAACGAAAATTTTCATTTATTAAGATAAACTGTTCATTATCAGGAACATTACTTTTTACATCTCCATCCTGATCAAAACCAATCAACTGTCCACCATCAAGCTCATTCAGAATAGCACGCGAATGCCCGCCACCTCCAAAGGTGGCATCTACATAAGTACCTTCCGGATTGATTTGAAGCGCCTCAATGGCTTCTTCCCTCAATACCGGCTTATGATAATTTTCATTGTAATTCGCTTCCTTATTCTTCATCTTTCCCATTCATAACTTGATTTGCTAATTCACTAAAGGATTCAGGTGAATAAGCATCAAAAGCCTGTTTATATACATTTTTATCCCAAATTTCAATTTTATTCATTGCAGAAGCCAAAACCAGCTGCTTTCCTAATCCGGCATATTCACTCAGATTTTTAGGTATAAGCAACCTCCCGGCGGAATCAAGCTTTAAAGAAACAGCGCCATTTAAGAAATAGCGCCGAAAAGCGCGTACCTTTGGATCGAAATCATTCAACTTTGCAATACGATTAAAAATAGGTTCCCAGGCATGCATAGGAAAAAGCGTAAGACATTTTTCAAAACCTCTGTTCAGCACAAATTGTCCATGTTCAGGAGACGACAAATCTTCCTCCGGCAGCTGTTTTTTAAAACCGGCCGGAAACAAGAAACGCCCTTTCGCGTCCAACTTAGATTCATATTCTCCTAAAAAACCTGTCATGAACAATATCAATACGATTAATAATTACCACAAAATAACACATTTTTCCACTTTTTACCCAAAAAAATAAAGCTGCTATTTACGCACAATTTTAAAATACTGAGAATCAATGAATTAATAACAAAAATAAAATTTCGTTGTTGAAACGATATTAGAATATGTGGATAATTCGTTAATAATGGCATTTAAAATGTTAATAAAAATAATAAATCAGTTACTTTCAACGACTTACATAAAAATATAAATACCTCTTTTTATGATAATTTTTAAGAAGAAGTCGAACTACACATTTCAGCATTACCAAAATCAGAAAAATAAACACGTCATTCTCAATTTTATATTTTTATTATGCCTTAAAACAACCTATTCGCTTTATTAAGGCTATCTACCTGATACGAGAGCATTTAAGAGTAGATTGACGCCATCCGTAAATTAGAATTACCCCTATCAACCGGCACAAAGTTGAATAGAAGTATATTTTAAGTGCATACCTCCATAAAAATTCTTAACTTTGCTGCTTTTCTATAAGAAGCTTATGAACCAAAGGAAATACATCACCGGCATCATTGGAATCTTGATATTGTCTATGACAGTCGCATCCTGCTCTAAGTTTAACAGGATTCGGAAAAGCAACGACAATGAAAAGATCTTAAATTATGCTAATGACCTTTTCAAAGAAGAAAAATATAAAAAGGCACAGGAACTGTACGATTTAATCAAAAATTCATATAAAGCAACCAAGAAGTACGAGCAGATTTCCTATAATTATGTCTATACCTATTATTACTTGCAGAATTATACTTCTGCAGCATTCTACTTCAAAAACTTTGTGCAGGTATTTCCTAAAAGTGATAAACGGGAGGAGATGGCCTTTATGCAGGCTTATTGTTTTTATAAACTATCACCACGTCCAGAATTAGATCAGACAGATACTAAAAAAGCCATCAGTGCGATGCAGACCTTCATTAATATTTATCCTAAATCTGATAGTCTGCAAAAAGCAACAAAAATTATAGACAAGCTCCGGGGAAAACTTGAAAAAAAAGCATATAAAGCAGCAAAACTTTACTTCGGATTAGAATATTACGAGGCCGCCGGGGTAAGTTTCAATAACCTGCTATTGGATTACCCCAGTTCGGAGAAAGGAGATATGTATAAATTCATGGCTGTAAAATCCTATTATGAATATGCCGATCACAGTATTTTCAGCAAGCAGAAGATACGATATCAAAAAGTGATTAGCCAATATCGAAATTTCGAAGAATTTTATCCAAACAGCCCCTATTTGGAAGAAGCTAAATCTTATTATCATTCCGCAAAAAAGGATCTGGATAAATTAGAACAACTTACAGAGAAAAGGAAAAAAATACTTAAAGAAAGATCAAAAAAGCAAAATGAGTCAATTGAAAAGATCAAGCGCAATTAGTGCTTCCGCAGAGACCCGCAATTTATCGGAGATTAAGAACCAAACAGGAAACATCTACGAATCAATTGCAATTATAGCCAAACGGGCAAATCAAATTAATTTGGACGTTCGTGAAGAACTACATGCTAAATTAGAGGAATTTGGCAGCCAGACAGATAATTTGGAAGAAATCCATGAAAACAAGGAACAAATTGAGATTTCGCGTTTTTATGAAAGGCAACCTAATCCTGTTTTGTTGGCTACAGCAGAATTCTTGGAAGGCAATGTCTATCACCGTTCAAGAGATACTGAAGAAACCCAGTATAGTTAAGGATTTTTATATCCTCATAAATTTGTAATTTTAGGCGGCAGTGATTTTGCTGCCTTTTTTATTCATACTTATGTTGAGAGATAAAAAAATCATAATAGGGATTAGTGGAAGCATAGCTGCTTACAAGATTGCTACGCTCATACGTTTATTAAAAAAACAAGGAGCGAGAGTGCAGGTCATCATGACAGAAGCTGCTACGCAATTTATTCCGACACTTACACTTTCTACGTTATCCGGGAATCCGGTATATCTACAACCGGCAGAAAAAGGACAATGGAACAACCATGTCACACTAACAAAAGATGCAGATTTGTTTCTAATTGCCCCAGCTTCAGCTAACACGCTGGCTAAAATGCGAACCGGAATCTGTGACAATATGCTGCTGGCCACATTTCTCTCAGCTACTTGTCCCATCTTTATTGCACCGGCAATGGACTTGGATATGTGGCGTCATCCTGCAACAAAAAAAAATATACAAATCTTACAGCAAAGAGGAATCCGGCTATTAGATGTAGAAAAAGGGGAATTAGCCAGTGGGCTCTATGGAGAAGGAAGAATGGCTGAACCGGAACACATTATAAACTCTTTAACTGCATTTTTATCTCCGGAGAAAACGCCATTAAATAAGAAGAAAGTCTTAATTACAGCAGGGCCCACCTATGAAGCTATTGATCCGGTACGTTTTATTGGAAACTATTCCAGTGGTAAAATGGGAATTGCTCTGGCGAAAGCCTTCCTTCAGGCCGGCGCAACCGTAGAATTGGTCTTAGGCCCCACATCGGAAAGCGCTCCTGAGTCAGCCTCCCTTCATCTGCATAAAGTAACTTCAACGGAAGAAATGAAAGCTGCCTGCGATCAGATTTTCTCCTTTGTCGATATCGCCATTCTGGCTGCTGCCGTATCCGATTATCGTCCGGCTCAAAAAGCAGAACAGAAAATAAAAAAATCAGAGACAAACCTTACACTGGATCTCAAAAAGAATCCCGACATTCTGCAAGGACTAGGAACTCAAAAAACAGCTCATCAAATATTGGCCGGTTTTGCTATAGAAACCGAAAATGAACAAAAGAATGCCCTCGCCAAACTAAAGAAAAAAAATCTTGACTTTATTGTATTAAACTCATTGAATGATCCGGGCGCCGGCTTTCAAGCCGACACCAATAAAGTCACTATTTTTGACAAAAAAGGAGAAAAGAAAGCACTTCCCCTGCAATCAAAAAAAGAAGTGGCTCAACAAATTATTCACTACATAACCCGTTTGTATGAGCCAGAAAATTAAGCACTTCCTTCTCTTTTCTATAGGAATCATTTGTTGCTTTTGTTTTCAGGCAAAAGCACAAGAATTAAATGCATCCGTAACCGTAAGATCTGAAAAGATTAAAAATATTGATCCTTCCGTATTCAAACAAATGCGTACAAGTATAGAGACTTTTCTTAATTCCCGGCAATGGACTTCTACGCACTATAAAACAAACGAACTAATCGACTGCAAATTCCTGATTGATTTGCAGGAAGAACAAAACCATATTTATAAAGCACTCTTAACTATTCAGTCTTCTCGACCGGTCTATAACAGCAGTTATCACAGTCCTTTACTAAATTACAAGGATAAAAATTTTATATTCAAATTTGAACCTTATACGCCATTAGTATTCAATAAAAACAGAATCACCGGCAATGATCCTTTGGTTTCTAACCTGACGGCAACTTTGGCTTATTATGCCTATATCATTATCGGACTAGATGAGGATTCCTTTTCTCCCAACGGAGGATATGATGCTTTTCAATCTGCTCAACAAATTGTGAATGATGCACCTAACGGACGACAGATTTCGGGATGGGAATCATTCGATGGCACCATGAATCGTTACTGGTTGACCGAAAATCTTTTGAACGTTAGATATAAAAGCATACATCAAATTTTATATCATTATCATCGAAAAGGAATGGACTTGATGTATGAGAAGACCGATAAAGGGCGTAAAGCTATATTACAGTCGCTCAATAAGTTAAATGCACTCAATGCAGCCAATCCTAATTTGATGTTTATCAAAGTATTTTTTGCAACCAAAGCAGAGGAACTAGCACACATTTTCTCTCAGGGACCGACACAGAACCGCTTAACAGCGCTAAATCTGTTAAATCGAATGGATCCTTCTCATAGCGCGCTCTATAGGAAAAGTATAAAACAATGAAACGGCATTATCCAAGATTAATCATAGTAACTTTCTTCTCTATTTTTTTCTATGCATGTTCTCCCAAAGAACATGTACCGGAAGATGTTCTCTCGGTGAAAGAAATGAGTGCCGTTATGTTAGACTTACAATTGGCTAAAGCCTACAATCCTTCTTATTATGCACGTAATAATACGGACAGCACTTATCCAAAAGATCAGAAAAAAAGACTACAAGTATTCTATCAACAAGTTTTATTAATTCATCATATAGATACCGCTAAATTTTTCCATAGCTTTCAATTCTATGCCAATCATCCTATTTGGATACAAAAAGTATTGTCAAACGTAAAAGACAGTCTGGATACCCGACTCTCTAAAATTCAAAATAGTATTGGAAATAAACGTTTCAATCTCACTCCTAAAGAAAAAGAAGCTTTATTCATGAAATTCTGGAAACAGGATTTGAATATCTTAAGAAGCTTCTTTGACAGCACCTATCAACGAGAAAGTATGGAGACCAATATCTGGTCACCGGCTCAAACAAATCCCATAATACCACCAGATTCAAATCGCATAGATTCAGAGCCAATGAATCCCCAACCTACGCCTTCCGCCTTTAAACATAAAGAAAATGAGTGAAAACACATTCTAATAGAAATTCCCTGCTAAAAAATGTTAACTTTGCCGAAAATTATATTCTTATATGATTTATCTTACTCGCAAAGAGCATTTTAATGCGGCTCATAAATTATTCAATCCCGATTGGAGCCAAGAGAAAAATGAAGCTACTTTCGGGAAATGTGCCAATCCAAACTGGCATGGGCACAATTATAACTTATTTGTGACACTAAGGGGCGAAATTAATAAAGAAACCGGCTATCTGTACGATGCTAAAAAATTAAGCACCCTCATCACAGAACAAGTTTTGGATAAAGTAGATCATAGAAACTTAAATCTGGACGTAGATTTTATGCAAGGAAAGATTTGCACCACAGAAAATCTGGCGATAGGCATATGGAATCAAATAGCCCCACATATAGAAGGCGCCGAACTACATGCCATAAAACTCTTTGAAACAGATAACAACTTCGTAGAATACTTTGGTGATTAATCTCATCATTCACTTTTAAATACATCATGTCTTATCATTTAATTGAAAAATACGACGAGGAAGCCACCGGCTCCCTTACAGAAGATTATAAAAATGTACTCGCTACTTTAGGTGAAGATGTCCATAGAGACGGCTTACAAAAGACCCCTGAACGCATTGCAAAATCATTGCAGTTTCTCACTAAAGGCTATGATATGGATGCCCGTGAGATTTTAAATCAGGCCAGATTTGAAGAAGCCTATAGTGAAATGGTTATCGTGAAAGACATCGAGCTTTACTCCCTCTGTGAACACCACATGTTGCCCTTCTTCGGGAAAGCACATATTGCCTATATCCCTAATGGATACATTACCGGATTAAGCAAACTCGCAAGAGTAGTCGAATGTTATGCCCGTCGCTTGCAAGTACAGGAACGGATGACTCATCAAATCCTAGAAGCCATAGATGACACCCTACACCCGCAAGGCGCGGCAGTAGTCATAGAAGCACAACACCTCTGCATGATGATGCGTGGTGTACAAAAACAGAATTCAGAAACCACCACTTCGGCTTTTAGTGGCCAATTTGAACACGAACCTACGCGCAGTGAATTCCTTCGGCTTATTGATTCCAGTCTAAGCTAAGCATCCACTCTCAAAAAAAATAGAACGCTTCATTTTACAAAAAAACATTTCGTTTTGGATAGAATATATTTTGACAATGCTGCAACAACGCCGCTGGATCAGGACGTTTTTGAAACGATGAAACCTTATTTCACAGAGAAATTTGGTAATCCCTCTACCATCTATTCCTATGGCAGAGAAACGAAGTCTGCCATTGAAAAGGTACGCAAACAGGTGGCACAATATTTAAATGCCCAACCGGCTGAAATTATTTTCACTTCCGGCGGCACAGAAAGCACCAATACCGCTATTCATGCTGCGGTGGAGGATTTGGGCTGTACCCGAATCATTACCTCGCCCATTGAACATCATGCTACTTTACATGCAGTAGAAGCTACAGAAAGAACACATCAGGCGAAGTTAGCCTACGTTGACATTCTCTCTAACGGGCATGTGGATTTAAATAGTCTGGAAGTATTGCTTGGTCAGTCCGATGAAAAGACGCTGGTGGCGCTCATGCACGCCAATAATGAGATAGGAAACCTTCTGGACGCGGAGAAAGTTGGCGAGCTTTGTGAAAAATATCAAGCTTATTTCTTTTGCGATACTGTACAGACCGTTGGACACTACCCTATTGATGTTCAAAAAATAAAAGCCCATTTTATAAATGGTGCCGCGCATAAATTTAACGGTCCCAAAGGCATCGGTATGTTATATATCAACAAAGCTGTAAAAATTCATCCTTACATATACGGCGGCGGTCAGGAGAGAGAAATGCGCTCCGGAACAGAAAATGTATATGGGATTATCGGCTTCGGAAAAGCTCTGGATATCGCTCAGCAACATTACAAAGAATACAGCAGCCGAATTCAGGACTTAAAAGACTACATGGCTAAACAGCTAGAAGCGAACATCGAAGGCATCACTTTCAACGGAGATTGGAAGGGACAGAGCTTATATACGGTACTCAATGTAGGTTTTCCCAACAGCAATAAAACAGAAATGCTGTTATTCAATCTCGACCTAGCGGGAATATGTGTATCCGGCGGAAGTGCCTGTAGCTCCGGTGCCAATACCGGATCTCATGTCATCCGAACCATTCACCCGGATGCAGCACAGACCCCAATCCGTTTTTCTTTTTCAAAATATAATACCAAAGAGGAAGTGGATATTGTGATTGAGAAATTAAAAGAAAGTTTATAATCTTTTACGGCTCTATAACCTTGTGAGGCTTTACTATTTTTATGCCACGGAAATATATTTTTAGTTTCTGTGGGTAGAGATAAATATTGATCAGCCCTAGATTCTTTAGGCATTTATAAAATAAAAAGCGCTACAACTCAAGATTTTGAGATATAGCGCTTTGAATGTGCCCGGGGCGGGAATCGAACCCGCACGGTATTGCTACCACTAGATTTTGAGTCTAGCGCGTCTACCAGTTCCGCCACCCGGGCGTTAAAATTTATTTTTTTAAAGAACTCAAAATAATAGCGAGCGCAAAAATAGAAAAACTCTTTATAATATCCAACTTTCTTAGCAAGGTAAATGAAACCTTCTAGGTATTCACGTAACGTAACCTAATCTATTCAAATCATTTTTATCTTGAGACAGATAAGTCTGCCCCTCTTTCAAAACATACATCCAATCGCTGCATTTAATAATGTTTCTATACATATGATCTGTTATTAAAAATCCTTTTCCGTTCTTTTCTTCCTCTATGACTTGTATCATCTTTTCTATATGCAGGGGCATGATATGGGAAAAGGGTTCATCCAATAAGACAAAATTTGTTTGGGATTTGACCATCATATAAACTTCTATCAACCTTCTTTGTCCACCGGACAAATTCCTCATCCTAATAGTATATTTATCGTCAAAATCGGGAAAGTTTTTAAGAAAAGTATCGAAATCAAGCTCAAAATCGGAAAATACCCTTTTTACTTTTAGTTGACCGGGAACAAAGTGAAATTGAGGAAGATACTGAAGGCGCTCGGGATGCTTAAATGCAGAAAGGAAAGTTTTTTTATTCAGTCTTACCGACTTACTCGTACAAGATAAACTCCCATAAGTAACCTTCATCAAACAGGATTTTCCTGCCCCATTCCTTCCCAACAATCCAACAACCTTTCCCGTCTCTAACTTGATATAGATGTTGGTAAGAATCTTTCGCAGTCCAAACTCCAGTAATACACTATCTGTTTCCAGGATTTTTTTCATAGGCTAAGAGCTAAAATCAAAACGAGCAAGAATAAAACAAAGTCAA
>DATGTY010000149.1:0-2778 GCA_035301605.1 Chitinophagaceae bacterium
AGAACCTGACACAGGAAAGAGTTAGTCGGCAAGATGGGAAAGGGAAAACAATGATAACCCCACCTTATTTTTATAAAATTTGTGTCTTGACAATGGGGTCCACCATAGATTATGCCCCCGAATTTTTAAAAATACCAAGGAGAGGACTCAAAATGAATTATACCCAAAACAATAGGAACATCACGTATTTTTATCGGAAATCTGGTATTCCCGATAAAAAATAGAAATCTATTAATTTTTAGGTGACAGAGTACTAATTCTGCTTCATATTTAATCAGACACCGCTTATATTAGTGAGTCCAATATTACTGTATCCTTTCCGTGGTTTATGAGTTTCATGAGTTATACAGAAGCACTAGGTAACCTTAATATAGATTTAAAAGTATTGAAGCTTTTGATGGTATTAACTAATCACTGGAACATAACACGGTATCTAACAGAAATAAGTAGGTGACAACTTAAAGTACTGTGTTTCTAGAATAGGTAATTACTAAAGCTAAATTAAATGTCATGTAACTAACAGAAAGTAGGTATAATGATGCAAATGGTTTTTAGATGGTTTGGTGAGGGAAACGATTCTATTTCGTTAAAGAATATAAAACAAATACCAGGTGTTGAAGGGCTGGTATGGGCATTGCATGATATTCCGGCCGGAGAGGTGTGGCCTTTGGACAGAATCCTTGACGTGAAAGATAAAGCCGAAAAAGAAGGATTTCACATTGAGGTGGTCGAAAGTGTCAATATTCATGAGGATATCAAACTTGGCTACCCTTCAAGAGATGATTATATCGATAATTATATCAAAACCATGAAGAATCTATCAAAGGCTGGGGTGAAAGTGATATGTTATAATTTCATGCCGGTATTTGACTGGGTACGCACCGATTTATTCAAGGAGCATAACAATGGAGCCACATCTCTGTTTTTTGAAAAAAGTAAGGTTCAAAATATTGATCCGATGGAGTTGGTCGATTCGATCGTATCAAAAAATTATACCATGCCAGGATGGGAACCTGATAGATTACAATACTTGTCGACGTTATTTGAGCAATATAAAGGTGTAACTGAAGATGATTTATGGGCTAATTTACAATATTTTTTGGAAAGAATTATTCCCGTGGCTGAAAAATACGATATTAAAATGGCTATACATCCCGATGATCCGCCATTCTCTGTGTTTGGTCTGCCAAGAATTATTACTAATAAAGAAAACATAAGAAGGTTTTTAGGCTTAGTTGATAATTATTATAACGGATTGACTTTATGTAGCGGTTCATTGGGGGCAAACCCGAATAATGATATTGCTGAAATGGTGACTGAGTTCATTAATAGAATTCATTTTGCCCATATTCGTAATGTAAAAGTCTTTGAGAATGGTGATTTTCTGGAAACTTCCCACCGTAGTTCAGATGGATCTATTGATATTTATGAGGTTGTAAAAGCCTATTATGAAACCGGTTTTAATGGTTACATCAGGCCGGATCATGGTCGGCATATATGGGATGAAGAATGCAGACCAGGCTACAGTCTCTATGATAGAGCAATGGGCATTATGTATTTATGGGGGATTTGGGATTCTCTTATAAAATCAGAGAAAGGAGAAGAAATATGTTATCAATAAATAAAAATCTAAAAGGTAAAGTTGCTGTCGTGACAGGTGGAAGCGGTGTGCTTTGCGGTGCAATGGCCAGGGAGCTTGGCAGACAAGGCGTTAAAGTAGCTATATTGGGACGGAGTATAGAAAAAGCAGAAGCAGTAAAAAAGGATATTATAGAATCCGGTGGAGAAGCAATTGCGATTTCCTGTGATGTGTTAGATGTAGATAGTATAGAAAAAGCAGAACAAATAACATCAAATGAATTTGGTACGTGTGACATCTTAATTAATGGGGCTGGAGGAAATCACCCCAAAGGAACAACAACCAACGAAACACTTAAACCAGAAGATAAACAAAATAAGGACTTACAAACGTTTTTTGACTTATTACCAGAGGGATTTGAGTTTGTTCTTAACTTAAACTTACTTGGTACAATTATTCCTACCCAAGTCTTTTCCAATAAAATGATGAACAAAAAAGGTGCAGTGATTATTAACATGTCCTCTATGAGTGCACCATCTCCAATGACTAAAGTACCAGCATATAGTGCGGCAAAAGCTGGTATAAACAATATTACACAATGGTTAGCAGTACATATGGCTGATGCAGGGATTAGAGTGAATGCCATAGCACCTGGTTTCTTTGTCACGGAGCAAAACAGGAACTTATTAAAAAATGAAGATGGAACCCTTACAGAAAGAGCAGAAAAAATCATAGCTCATACCCCTATGAAACGTTTTGGAGTACCTGAAGATTTACTGGGTACCCTTTTGTGGCTGGCTGATGAAGATATGTCAAGTTTTATTACAGGTATTACCATCCCAGTAGATGGAGGCTTTATGGCCTATTCTGGTGTTTAAAGTCAATCTATTTTGAGTTAAATTTAAGAAATTTAACGAGGGTTAAATAGCATCAAAGTATTAGATTTCTTAGGCAGGTTACTTAATCACCCATTTGGATGAAAGAAATAAATGAGAAACATTATTTGTGAAAGGGTCTGATATTTTCATGAGAACATTTATCGATGATAATTTTTTACTCTATAATGAAACCGCAATAGAACTATACCATAATACGGCAAAAGAAATGCCGATTATTGATTATCATAATCACCTTGTCCCTCAGGAGATTGCTGATGATAAGACATTTGAGACTATATCAGAAATTTGGCTCTCCGGTGA
>DATGTY010000150.1:0-8367 GCA_035301605.1 Chitinophagaceae bacterium
ATATTACAAGTCGTCAAATATCTTTAGTTCAGGATGAAGATACAATCGAATTACTGATAAATATCAAAAAGACAAACCAGTCCATCATCGAAGATATAATCAAAGAAGGACAAGAAAAGAAAATATTCAGAGAGGTGAATATTCCGCTCACTATTGGTTCTGTCTTCGGAACTATATCGCAGGTCAGTATGTCTCAAGAATACTATAAAAAGGTGCTTAAGGAAAAGAATGAAGAAGCTTATTTCAGAAAACTTCGTCCTAAATTAAAGAGACATCTAAAAACACTTATACGAAATCATTTAGCACTTAAAGGATAAAAGGATATGATAAAAATGAAGAAAATATCTCTAATCATTGCGTTGACGTGCTACAGCTTCATGAGCTTTGGGCAAGACAGCTTGCATTTAAGTCTGTCGGAAGCTGTTCAAATGGGAATCGACAGCAGTAAAAAACTTATGCTGGCACAAACCAAGATTCAACAAGCCATTAATAAGTATGAACAAGCCAAAGACAAACAACTTCCTAATGCCGAAGTTAGTCTTATGGGAAGCGAAGCATTTATTCCAACACATATACTGCAAATCAAAGGTTTGATGAAAGAACCGATGGAATTACCCGGGAACTCTACCATGTATTTAGGTACACTCAGCATCAATCAACTCATCTTTGCAGGTCACAAATTACAATATGCTAAAGCATCAGCAAAGCTATTAAAAAAAACCGCCAAACTTAAAAAAGAACATAATCGCGAAGGAGTCATTTTAGCAGTTATTCAGGCTTATATAAACATCTATAAAATAGATCAGAATATAAAAGTCATTCATCGAAACATTCACGATGTGAATAAACGCCTAGAAGAAACAAAAAAGTTTAAAGATGCAGGATTGGCTACTTTGAATGATGTACTCCGCTTTAAACTTCAAAAATCTCAGGCCAGGCTGGCATTAGTAGATTTAATCAACAATCGTCAAGTTGCCAACTATGCTTTAATTACTATGCTGGGCCTTCCTGAAAAGACAACGTTAAAAACAGATAATCTGGAGAAAGTTGCGCTACAGAAAAATACTCCTAAAGCCTACCCATTATCTTATTTTATAAATCAAGCTTTACACAACCGGGAAGATTTAAAAACTTATGCCGTCAAGAAGAAAATAAATCACAACAACATAAAAAGTATCAAAGCAAGTAAATTGCCGACATTAGGAGCTGGAATAAACACTTATTATTTAAACCCTAATACCCGGTTCTTTCCACCAAAACACAGTTTTCTCGTACCTATTACAGTTGGCCTAAAAGTAAGTTGGGATATATCTTCTCTTTATACCACAAAACACAAAGTAGAAGAAGCCCAAATCAAAAAACAACAAATATTCATTGCTAAAGAATCCAGTTCAGACAAGATAAAAACGGCAGTGAACAAAAGTTATCACGAATATCTGAAAGCCGTACAACGCATTGAAGAGCTTCATACTACCGTTGCGCAGGCCAAAGAAAATGACCGTATCATGGAATTAAAATATAAAAATCAACTGGCAACAACTACAGACCGCATTGATGCGCAGACCATGCTTTATAAATCTTTAGTAGATATAGCCTTAGCCAAGGCAGATGCAAAGCAGGCATGGTACGAGTTACAAGCTACATCCGGAACCCTCAATAAGAAATTCTAAATTAACTACACCAATAAAGATCAAAAAATGGAAAAAAAGATCAAAAAAAGAAAACCAATATACAAAAGAGTTCTTCCTTTAGTTCTTCTTGCAATACTCATAGGAGGAATCATTTTTGGCATAAAAGAATACATCTATTACACCAAGTATGAATCTACCGACGATGCACAAATAGATGCAGATATCAGTCCGGTAGTTTCCCGCGCCAAAGGTTATGTACAATCCATTCTTTTCAAAGACAATCAATTTGTACACCAAGGAGATACTTTAGTTATTCTTGACGATAGAGATTATCAACTCAATTTGGAAAAAGCAAAAGCAGCCTTAATAGCTGCAAAGTCAGGCGTCAATGTAAGCTCCTCCAATGTAAACAGCACGATTGCCAATGTTCCTCCGGCAGAAGCAGGAGTAAATGCAGCCAAAGCGCATTTATGGGAAGTAAAAAAAACCTACAATCGTTACCAAAATCTTTTAAAGGGACACGCCATAACACAGGCACAGTTTGACGCCATTAAAGCAGAAAAAGAAGCAGCAAAAGCACAACTCACGACAGCCCAAAAACGTGTTGCGGCTATTCACAAACAAGTGGCATCCAGCAAAGAGCAGGTAGATGCATCCCATGCAAAAATTGCCATACAACAAGCGGCAGTTGACCTGGCCAAACAACAATTATCATATACCGTTATTACGGCTCCTGTTTCCGGAATTGCTTCTAAAAGAAACATTCAAATAGGCCAATTGGTTCGTCCCGGCCAGCAAATGTTTGCTATAGTCAATACAAACCACATCTACGTAACAGCTAACTATAAAGAGACACAATTAAATGACATGCATCCGGGGCAACAGGTCACTATAGAAATAGATGCTTTCTCTGATAAAAAATTCAAAGCTCATGTAAGTTCCTTTTCAGGTGCAACAGGGGCCAAGTTTTCTCTTATTCCTCCCAATAATGCAAAAGGAAATTATGTTAAAGTCATTCAGCGTGTACCGGTACGAATTGACTTTGACTCTCTATCCGAAGAATGGGAAAAGAAACTTATTCCGGGAATGAGCGTCAAATCCATTGTAAAAATTGCAGAAGATTAAAAATCTTAATCAAAGAAGTTTATTAAAGATTAACTATGCCTGAAACTGGAGCCAGAAAATGGATAGTGACTTTTACATTGGTCTTTGCTGCCTTAATGGAATTGATTGATGTAACGGTAGTCAATGTAGCGATGCCTCACATGATGGGGAATCTCGGTGTTAGTTTTGATAATATTGGCTGGATAGTCACTTCTTATACCGTTGCCATCATTATGATTCTCCCTATATCGGGCTGGCTGGCCAAAAGATTCGGGAGAAAGAATTACTTCATCGCATCCATTGTGTTGTTTACAATTGCTTCTTTCCTTGTTGGTCATGCACAGTCCTTTGAAGAAATTATTCTTTTTCGTTTTCTACAAGGATTAGCAGGAGGCGGTATGTCTCCCACGGCACAGGCTATTCTCATAGAATCCTGGCCTGCTGAAGAGCTGGGGATGGCAATGGCTATGTTTGGGATGGGCGTAGTCATAGGGCCTTTAGTAGGTCCTGTCTTGGGAGGATATATCACCGATCATTTTTCCTGGAGATGGTGTTTTTACATCAACATCCCAATGTCCATTATTGCATTATTTTTAATTACGACTTTTATACGTCCGACGCCTAAGGAAGAAAAGCGAAAGCCGGTGGACTGGCTTGGATTATTCTTACTTGCAGTTACAGTTATTAGTCTGCAAGTCGTTTTAGAAAGAGGAGAAACAGAAGACTGGTTTGACACGACCTACATCATCGTATTATCTTTTACTGCAATCATGGGCTTAATATCGTTTATATGGCGGGAATTAAGTACAGAATACCCGGTTGTTAATCTACGCATATTCAGACACCGTAGTTTTTCATTGGGAATGTCAACAACACTTCTTTTTGGTCTGGGAATGTTCGGAATTGTCTTCGTTTACCCACTGATGTTTCAAAATCTGTTAGGTTTCAGTGCGGAGCAAACCGGTATTGTCACGATTCCCAGTGCGCTAGTCACTATTGCCATGATGCCCATTATAGGTGCACTCATGAAGAAGAAAATTAAGCCTCAATTTTTAGCTTGTGTAGGAATATGTTTCTTCATTCTCTTCTGCATGATTATGCAAAATACTACTTTGGCTTTTGGAATGGATTCCTTCATTGTTCCCATGCTGGTAAGAGGGTTTTCTTTAAGCATGTTGTTTGTACCTATCACCACATTGGCGGTAAGAGATTTGAGAGGTGATGAAATAGGACAGGGAACCGGAGTAAATACGATGATGAGACAATTGGGCGGTTCTTTTGGGATTGCACTCATTACAACCTTTGTGGATCATCGCACGGCTCACCATAGAAATATTCTGGCAGAAAATATTAACAATTATCACCCGGCCTTCCTGCAACAGTTGCAAGCTATGGTTGCTAAGTTCATGGGATTGGGACATTCTCATCATGAAGCCTATCTAATGGGAATGCAGGCCATTAAGGGAATCGTATTAAAACAAAGTATGCTCATGTCATATACTGACGTGTTTTGGGTAATAGGTATTTTCTTTGTCATCCTGATTCCTCTTCTCCTTGCCCAAAAAATGACTCCGACAAACTAATCCATTATCTAATATTTTTCTATATTAGTAAAAACGCACAGATGATGAAAACATTTATTGTTCTTACAGATTTTTCCCAAAATGCGAAGCATGCCACAGAATATGCTGCTCAACTGGCTTTAAAAAGACAGGCACATCTCAAACTAGTTCATATTTATGAACCGCCTGTTCCCGTATCGGAGGCTGAAATAGCCACCATGTATTATCAAAATATGGAGTCGCGTATTTTAAAAGAATTAGAAGAAGAGCAAAATAAACTTATCTCTAAGTATCAGTCACTTTCTGTATCTTATAGCATTTATGATCAACCGCTTATCGAACAGATAAAACAGTTGTTTCGTCCGGATGAAGTAAAATTAATCATTATTGGTCTGACCGGCTCAGGAATGAATAATTTCCTATTTGGTAGCAATACTTTAAACATTGTTTTAAATTCCGGATGTCCTATACTCACCATTCCTCCATATACTTCCTTTCGTCCTATAAAAAATTTTCTTTTTGCATTTCACACCAATAATACCATTCCATCCAGCCTTCCAATAAAAAAATTAAAAAAAATATTAACTGTATTTAATGCGCAGTTATATATTTTACAGGTTGACATTCCATCAAAAAAAACTACAGAACGCAACAAAAGTGCTTATGAACAGATTTTCCAAGATGTTCCTCACAGTTTCCACATAGCACATAAAAAGAATATACCTGCAGGCATTGTCAATTTCGTAAAAACAAATCAAGTAGATCTGCTGTCGATTATTCCAAGAAAAAAGGATTTTTGGGAAACCTTATTAGGGAAAAATCATACAAAATCTATGCTCTTTCACAGTGACATTCCCATTTTGAGTATTCCTGAAAAAGAATCAGAATAAAACTGCCCAAATTTATTTATATAAGTGACTTACCTTTTCTGCTTCTTTTTCTATTTGTCTGGCAAGCGATTGTGGTTGTAGTACCCTAACGCCGGTACCATAGCCCAAGATGAGTCTAACCAATTCGGGATTGATAACCAAATACAAAGATATTCTTAGCTCCTGTTGGCTATCCTGAACGATTTTTTGAGACTGATGCAATGGCTGTGCTTTAATATACCGTCCCATGTGTGGCGTAAAGGATAACAAAATATCCCGGGCTTCTTTATCCGGAACAGTAATACCAATGGCATTCTTAAAATAGGCTACATCATCAAAATGTTTAGCATCAAAGTAGTCAAAAGTCGGCCAAATTTCCAAAATACGATCTAACCCAAATGTTCTAAGTCCCGGACGTTCCCCATCCAGACTTTTAGCTAAAACATAAAATCTCTGATTAAATTCCCGAAGATGATAAGGCTCTATTCGATATTCTTTTGGATCATCCCTCTTAAAAGACTGATAATGCAGCCTTAATAATTCTCTATTTTTAATTGCTTCTGCAATATCCGGCAACCATTCCAGTCCCTTAAACCGAGTAGGAGCCTCCAAATGCAATACCCCTTCTGCCTCCATCTTTTTCCGATTAAGACTTACAGTATCAGCTATTTTCAGAAGCGCATCTTCAAATTGCTGCATGACCGGAAGTTTATTAAATCGCCTTAACATGCCTATTGCAATTTCTAACCCCTGCAGTTCATAAGCAGTAATCGGAAATTTTGAAATAGAATAGCCTTCTTCGGTGTAATAATATCCTTTTTGAACTTTATCATAAGCAATGGGAGCAAAATAGTCTAAATCCGCATCCTCCCGCATACTTTTTATATCGGCAAGTATCGTTCTTCGGGAAATGCTTTTCCCTAATTTGTCAGCCACATAATCTATTAACTCATCCACAGAAGGAGGAGCAAGCATCGTATTTTGCAACCGTTGATCTATCAAACGGTAACGATAAAGAGCAACCTTATTTAATGGCATAAAGTATTCTAATGAAGGAAGATAGGATCAAACAATAAAGACTTATCTCCTGCTTCAAGAACAGCTCGTTTATCTTCTAAACGAGTAATAAACCTGGAATAGCGAGAGCGAGAGAATCCTTTATAGAACTTTCTTATATAGTTTAACAATTCTTCACGATCAATTCTGGGGGTAATATGCAAATCTCCTCTGTAATAGGTTTCAAAATGGTTATCCATATAATCCTTCGTTAATTGGATAAATTTTCTATAATTCATAATACTTCACATTGACTAAAATAGTTTAACAATTTTTAATCTAAAAAGTTGAGTAAACACACTCCATTTATTGCTTTTTTGTTACTACACTGTCTTAATCAGTGATAAAATAATTTCAATAAATATTCAAAAATCAGGAGTGCATGCAAATAGGCTGCACTCTCCCCTTCTATCTTTGAAAAAACATTAAAATTATAACAAAATGCAAAAATCAAAGAAAATAAGAACGAGTCTTGATCATATTGGCATACAAAATATCCTGATTGACCATACGGAATGGGTGACTTTATGGGGTTTTATTTTAAAAGACGGAAAAAAAGTGAACAAAGATTTTCTTATTCCATTTAATCAACTCAATGAATTATTACATTTATCAGGAGCTGAAGGAGCTGATATTCAAATGCTCATCGTAGAAAAAATAGAATCGGGTCTTGAACAGCCTTCTATCATTAACCTTAGTGAGACTTTAGGACAGCCCGCATTTTTCAACCATTGTGTTTTAAAAGTAAAACCTACTTGGGTGCAAAATGAAGCCAATCAGCGAATCCGTACCAATTGTTTATTTATAGAAGCCGTTTATCCACCGGAAAGTAATAAACCAAAAAAACTTACCAAACACGCACAACTCAGACAATCTCTGATTGACTGTGAGACCCAACTGGCAGAAGATTATGCCCTGTATCTCGGTTACTTAGAATTAGACTTTAAAGAAGATGCAGCCTTAAGACATGCCCATTTGGAAGATGATTTAAAGTTTAAAATGGCTTATTATGCCTGGAAAATAAAAAAGGATGCAGCCTGATAATAAACAGCTGCATCCTCATAAAAATATTCTCTTATTAAGATGGATAAGGTATTCCTACTGTTACAAAATAGGAATCTCTTCCACATCATATTTACCGGCATCCAACTTCTTTTTAGCCTCTGAAAAGGCATCTAAAGTCTGGGTAATATCCTCATCGGTATGAACAGCGGTAGGTATTAATCTATAGATTATTTCTCCTTTAGGAATGACAGGATAAACTACGATAGAACAGAAGATATTGTAATTCTCTCTCAAATCGGCATTCATTGCGGTTGCTTCAGCTAAAGTACCTTTCAAATAGACCGGAGTAACAGGAGTATTCGTATGTCCTATATCAAAGCCATATTCTTTTAATCCTGCTTGAAGTTTCCCCACTACCTCCCAAAGACGTTCCTTGTGTTTAGGTTGTGAGCGTAATAATTCTAATCTCTTTAGATTACCAATGGTAACAGCCATCGGCAGAGATTTTGCAAATATTTGAGAGCGGATATTATATTTTAAATACAGAATAATTTCTTTGTCTGCACTCATAAAAGCACCGATAGAAGCCATAGACTTAGCAAAAGTAGAGAAATACAGATCAATATCATCCTGCACCCCTTGTTCCTCTCCTGTACCTGCACCAGTAGCTCCAAGCGTACCAAAACCATGTGCATCATCCACCATCAGACGGAAACTATATTTTTCTTTCAAATCCACAATTTCCTTGAGCTTCCCCTGATCGCCCGCCATACCAAATACACCTTCCGTAATAACCAGAATACCGCCCCCCTGATTATCCGCAAGTTTAGTCGCTCTTTCCAACTGCTTATTCAGATCTTCAATATCGTTATGTTTATAAACGTAGCGCTTACCGGGATGAAGACGAACGCCATCAATGATACAAGCATGACTTTCACTATCATAAACAATCACATCTCTACGTCCTACTACAGCATCGATAGCACTCATGATACCCTGATAGCCATAATTAAACAATATGGTATCTTCCTTTCCTTCAAATTCGGACAATTCTTTTTCAATTGTTCGTGTGCTGCTGTATTTCCACTCATCATTCGGGCACCCATAGGGTAGGCAAGACCATATTTTTCAGATGCTTCG
>DATGTY010000151.1:0-2125 GCA_035301605.1 Chitinophagaceae bacterium
ATTTTGGAATACACCCTTTGGAGCCCTGAATGGAAGAAACAAAAAGCCGCCGGAAAATGGAAAGAGGTGGCCTCCTATGGAATGTCAAAATCTGGTCATATTGCATTACAATATCATGGAGGCGATGTATGGTTCAAAGATATTAAAATCAAGAAAAAGAATACCTAATTAACGCCTCCCATCCATAATTCACCAAAAACGAAAGGCTGAATTCAGTTCCTCCTTTTTAGAATAAAACAATTGAAGTTTGATTTTAAAATTCTTCTTACTTTTGATTCTATATCAATTAAAAAAAAGTAAATGGAAGTTTGGGAAAAATATCAGGAAGAAAACAAAAATCGCTTTCTGGAAGAATTATTGGATTTATTGCGCATTCCATCCATCAGTGCCGATAGCAACTATAAGGAAGACATCAAAAGCTGTGCTGAGCGAGTAAAACAACGACTGCAAGAAGCAGGAGCAGAAAATGTAGAAATCTGTCCGACGCAAGGACATCCTGTTGTTTATGGAGAGAAAATCATAGACGAGAGTCTGCCTACGGTTTTGGTCTATGGACATTACGATGTGCAACCTCCGGATCCTTTAGATTTATGGGAAAGTGAACCCTTTGAGCCCGTCATTAAAGAAGAAAAAATATTTGCTCGTGGTTCTGCAGATGACAAAGGACAGTTTTACATGCATGTGAAAGCCTTTGAAAAAATGGTCAAAACCAATACGCTTCCCGGCAACGTAAAATTTCTTATAGAAGGAGAAGAGGAAGTAGGGTCTGAGCATTTAGGAGATTTTGTTAAAGCCAACAAAGAGCGTCTAAAGGCAGATATTATCCTCATCTCAGATACTGCCATGCACAGCATGGAACACCCTTCCATCGAAACAGGACTTCGCGGCATGTCATACATGGAGGTAGAAGTTACTGGACCAAACAGAGACCTCCACAGTGGCGTTTATGGTGGGGCTGTTGCTAATCCGGCCACTATTTTGAGTAAGTTAATCGCTTCTTTACATGACGAGAACAATCACATCACCGTGGAAGGTTTCTATGATGATGTCGATGAGTTAAGCATCGAAGAAAGAACAGCTATTAATAAAACGCCTTTTGATGAAATCGCCTATAAAAAAGATTTGGGAATAAAAGAACTCTGGGGCGAAAAAGGATATTCTACCATCGAGCGTACCGGTATCCGCCCCACACTAGAAGTGAATGGCATTTGGAGCGGCTATACCGGAGAAGGAGCAAAAACAGTTCTTCCTTCAAAAGCTCATGCTAAAATTTCCATGCGTTTGGTTCCCCATCAAAAATCAGAAAAGATAGCCGAGCTTTTCACAAAACATTTTGAGCATATTGCGCCCGATGAAGTAAGTGTAAAAGTAACTTATTTACATGGAGGCGAACCGGTAGTTACCCCTACAGATTCCATTGCATATAAAGCAGCAGAAAAAGCGATTGAAAAAAGCTTTGGGAAAGCACCAATTCCTCACCGTGGTGGCGGAAGCATCCCAATAGTTGCTCTTTTTGAAGAAGTTCTTGGTTTAAAAGCCGTGTTATTAGGTTTTGGTCTGGACAGCGACGGACTGCATTCCCCGAATGAAAAATTCGACTTGTTTAACTTTTACAAAGGCATAGAGACCATCCCTTATTTTCACAAATACTTTGCTGAAGCAAAGAAATAAGTAGTCCTTTTTCCTGATCTGCCGAAGAATACCAATCATAAGACTCTTTAGGTTATTATTGTCAATGTTTTGCCTAAAGAGTCTTTTTCTATTACTGTATCTCTTAATCTAGTAAACACATTAATATTGCCCGAAATTCCCCCGGATTTAAAAATTGGCAACACGATTACCACGACCATATCATTCGCAATCAAAAACCCTATAACAGAATAAAAAATTATATCATCAGCAATCCTAAAAATTGGAATGAGGATAAATTAAATGATAATTAATGAATAAAAAATTGCAGAAAAAACGAATTCGAATTTGCCGAAGGACGTTGTAAAATTAAACGGACGTAGGATTGTACAACGTCCCAATTTATGCTAATACGATTCCAAATAAAGACCTTTATGGTTACACTAACATCCTCAGAGTTACTAAAACGGCAATAACAATTGCTACTAGAGGTAGA
>DATGTY010000152.1:0-3568 GCA_035301605.1 Chitinophagaceae bacterium
CGCTGCTCAATCTCCCGCGGGGCGGCCCCGCTCCAGTCCGTACGGACCAGCAGCGCCGGCGAATCCACCTCCGGCAGCAAGCTCACCGACAGTTCACTCAGGCCGATTGTCCCGAAGATGAGCGTCGCCAGGATGAGCATAAATGCAGTTATAGGGCGCTTTAAGAGCAAAAAATATTAACTAAATTAAAAATATACGTACATTATAGTAGGAAGATTGGTGATTTGCAATTGTGAGATCGTTAAGACCGAGCTATCTATCTCTCAGGCAATACGATTAAGAAGTCTCCCGGCAGGCAGATAATCCCTTTTACCCGTAAAATGTTACATCAATTAATGGAATATTTCAAGCCCAGCTACTCTTTATTTGCTTTTCGCACGTGACGTTCTATCTTCCTCAGACTCTCTGACATCGACTCATGGGCTAAAACAAAACGATATGTAAACCATAGAACCACTCCAATTACAAGGAAATAAATTAACGATGAGAGTATAGCTAATCCGGTAAATTGGGTAATCATAAAATATATCTATGAGTTAAGTTTTCGGTATTGGGAAGACAGTTATCTTGGAAGTGGTATGGCTAACAGATCAAAAAGAATTAACAATTTCCAGCCGGCCCTCTACCTCCAGCCCGTCTTGCATATCCTCTGAATATAGCGTCTTAACGTCGGCAGTGAGGGCGCTACTCACGATCATGCTATCCCAAAATGAAAGCGCGTAATGCTGCCGAAGCCTTGAGGCTTGTTTCATTACCTGTTTCCCCAAAACAGTTCATAATGTGTTACGTCGGTGGCTTGCTTCTCGAGAAAGAGGCTTAAAATGGGCCGATTTAATAGGATTTTTCATCAGCCGGTCAATAATATCAGGCTCCTCTCCTTCGGGTTGCTCTTCCTGTATAACGATCACACGCACACGGTTAGAGAATTGGCTTTTATACCGTTCGGGGATTTGAATCGTGCCGCCTTTAGGGATGGTCTCAAATTCAATGGCTTCCATAATGCGCCTTATTGTTTAGGTTAACAGCAGGTAAGATAGCAAATATTTTATTGTTTATTACCAAGAATCACAATAGAAGAAACGTAATCATCCAACCTCTCGACCTGGAAAGATGCTTAGCTGGAGGGAATTCATTAGTTACGGTCTCATCAAAAATATTTAGATTTTTTTTGTAATAATCACCCGCATGCCTATGCTGATGTCACCCTTAAAAGGCCCGCCCCATCCAACCAGCATGTCACCTTCTGAAGTAATGCATACGTCTCTAATACGTATAGGATATCCTCTCATATTTTCTTCTCCTTCAACACTTGCCTCCCATTCCTGCCCTTGTTGAATACTAAATGAATTCAACAACTCTTTTTGAGACAGATCATACACATAAAAACTACCCAGGATATCAAATATAAGAATCAGCTGCCCTTTTTTTGATAATGTCAGGTTGACGGATGACAGGATCAAACAAAAAGCCTGAAAATTCTCTTTTTTTCCCTACGCCTGAAAGATTATTTTGCAATTTTATAAACTATAAATAGCTCATTCTCAAAGGCCTGTTGTAGTGATTTCTGTTCAAGATCAGGAGAATTGTATACAGGAACTTGGTCATAGCTTCCTTTCTTTTTATGCATTATATAATAATCACCTCTTCTTAAATCCTCTTTATATTCCATTATGAAAGATTTTCGGCCTGTATAAAGGTGGAGCACCCTTGGCTTAAAAAAAATTATTTTATCGTTGGGTTGAGTATGTCCTCTGATAAAGGTAAAAACCTCCTGACTGGCAGGATGTTCAGGACCGTCTATTGTTATTTGGTGGTCAAGTGTTGTTGCAACTATTATCATTTGAACCAGTAGCAATAGAGCCCATCCTCCCATAAAACTACTTGCTATCCTTTGCGTATTTCTGTTATTTAGCCATAATTCCATTACTTTTACGAGACCTTGATAACAAAAATAGATAAATAACGGGAACAGGGGGAAAAGAAACCGCACGCCTGAAGTATAAGGCCAAACAGCCAGTACGCCGAGGTGTAAAATGATATAGCTGATATACAATAAATCTTCTTTCAACCGGCTCAGAACACCCCAAATGACAAAAAAACCTGTCAAAGTATAAAGCAACCCAGAGAACCACTCACCCATAAGTGTTTCAAAAAGACCAAAATAATGGTGGAAATTAGCAAGTAATGAAATATCTTCTGTTCTTATTTGATGGATGTTCGAAGCTGTACCACTTGGGAGTATAAAATTTATGAATAGCATTCCCCCCAGTACTATGCCATAAGGTATCCATTCTTGCCAATTTACTTTCAGATAATTTCTAAAGAGTTGAGGGGAACGGTAAATTTTGACTGCATGTATTAATGCTAAACTGCATAGCAATAGTTTCCCTTCCTGACGAATTAGTACCATCAGCCATATAGCTAACCCACATCCTATCCATCCCTTCCAGGAAATTGTAAAGTTTTCTTTATTAATATAACAACGGTCGATACATAATAATGATAACAGTAAAGCGCCGGTATATGGTATATCGGAGTTGATCGAGTTATTATACATGATAAAAACAGGATGGAACGCTAACACACCTGTAAGAATAAGAGCTTCCAAATCTGTGAAATGGCGTCTAATCCAACAAAAGAAAATAATTAAGGTTATTAAGAAGAGAATAAGCTGATAAAACTTTAGTAACCCATAGTTAAGACCTACTATCTTTACAACTGGTGCAAGCAAAAATGGTAAACCCCAAGGATACAGTTTCGGACTAAAAGGATGTTCCGTGGATTCATCTACACTAAAACTTGTATCTGCCCATAAGTCCTGGACTGTTCCATCCCATAATGACAAGGCTTGCTCGAGATATAAAGCAAAATCTCCACCCCAAGTATGTTCTGGACTTTGAATATGTATTCCTATTATTAAAGGGAAACTTAGAGTACCTAATAAAAAGAATGTAAATTTGTCCATTAAGAGACGTATTATGCCGCCGGTCCGAGCAAGAAGTCCCGTTGGCTGGCACCATCAAAGTGGATGAATCTTACTTTGGTCCCAAGCGGATACCCGGCAGAGGCCGCGGTGCTGGTGGGAAAACCATTGTCTTTGGCATCTTCAAAAGACGGGGCAAAGTGTACACTGAAATCGTGCCAGACGCCAAGTAAAAGACGCTTCAACATATTATACGTGGGAAAGTAAGCCTGGAAAGTGTGGTTCATTCTGATGGTTGGCCCGGTTACAATGGTTTGGTAGATGTTGGATATGACAAGCACTACCGAGTCCAACATGGCGAAAATGAATTCGCCAATCCAACTAGCCACATTAACGGAATCGAATCGTTTTGGAGTTATACCAAGCGACGACTTTCCCAATTTAATGGTGTGCCGAAACAGACCTTTTATCTGCATTTGAAAGAAACCGAATTTCGTTTTAATCATCGAAATAATAACTTATATGACATCTTGCTGAAGCGTCTTAGAGAAGACCCACTCTGAGGCGTTTGCTTCACTAGACCCTTTATGTATTTGTGTCTAAATTCCATTTATAAAATTTTTCATATCTTATTTTTTAACCTTC
>DATGTY010000153.1:0-5548 GCA_035301605.1 Chitinophagaceae bacterium
TCTGGAAAAATATATGAGTAGTAAGGATTTTAATCCATCCGTTAGTGTATCAGCTGGAAAGATTTAGGGGCTCCTTGTTCAGTAGCTTTTTTAAAGACTTACTCGGATTAAGAAAGAGAGAAATTATGCAACAAACGATCAAAAACACTTCTTACAACTTCCGCTATATCCTAACCATTTCTTTCATCTCTGCCCTGGGCGGGTTGTTATTTGGTTTTGATATATCGGTGATATCGGGTGCGTTGCCCTTTATAACACCTTATTTTCATTTGAGTGAATGGGGAAAAGGCTTTGCAGTAAGCAGTCTTTATTTAGGTTGTATGGCGGGTTGTCTGATTGCTGGGACGGTTTCGGAGCGTTATGGGAGAAAACCAGGACTGATACTGTCAGCTTTTCTTTTTGCTGTATCTGCTGTGGGAGTGGCGTTATCTCATCAATTATCCTGGTTTATTGCTTTTCGTGTTATCGGAGGGTTGGGAGTAGGGATGGCGTCAAGTTTGTCGCCGATGTACATTGCAGAAATATCACCGGCAGAAATTCGTGGAAGGATGGTTTCTATCAATCAACTGACGATTGTTATTGGTATCTTATTGACCTATTATATTAATTATCTGCTGGCTTCCACGCCTGATGGTTGGCGGTGGATGTTTGGTTGTGGGCTCGTCCCTTCTGTATTATTTTTGTTTGGAATGCTCTTTGTCCCTGAAAGTCCGCGTTGGCTGATCAATAAGGGGAAGAATGATAAAAGTAAAAGTATTTTGAAGAAAATTGGAGGGGAAGCTTATGCAGCACGTGTGCTCAACCAGGTAACAGATAACACAAAAGAGAAACAAAAAGAGGTTAAGCATTGGTCCGTCATTTTTAATAAAAGATTTTTCCCGGTACTATTGATAGGAATTGTATTGGCAATATTTCAGCAACTCTGTGGTATCAATGTCGTTTTCTTTTATGCCCCTGATATTTTTGCAAAAACCGGGGCCGGTGTACAGACGCAGCTATTACAGACTATTGCTGTGGGGGCTGCCAATCTTATATTTACGTTAGTCGCTATGTGGTTAGTAGAAAGAGCTGGAAGACGGGGGCTGATGTTATTTGGCTCTGCTGCATTGACCGTCTGCTACGTTATTATAGGTTTCCTTCTAAATGATATTACCGGCAATGGAACCTGGTTACTGGTTTTTATATTATTGGCTATTTCCTCTTATGCTGTTTCTCTTGCGCCGGTAACATGGGTATTAATCTCTGAAATATTTCCAAATCATATTCGTAGCACCGGAGTGTCTATAGCTACCTTTTTCTTATGGCTGGCTTGTTACGTGCTTACTCTAACTTTCCCTGTGATTATGGATCACTTTGGGGGTTATACAGCCTTTTGGATGTATGCAGGGGTATGTGTACTAGGTTTCTTCTTCGTTTATTTTAAAGTGAAAGAGACCAAAGGAAAAACGTTAGAAGAAATGGAGGAGGTATTCAATAGAAAAGTATAAAGTGAAAATTAAAAAGTGCGCTGCAATAATATAGCAATATAACTATTTAACAATACAACCCGCCTTTGCTAAAGCTATGGCGGATAAAACAATATAAACTATGCAAGGTGTAAAAGTATGGGAAGAAAAGGTGATTATACCTACCTATAAAATTGGAGAACCGGATAAAAATCCAATGTTTTTAGAAAAAAGAGTTTACCAGGGAAGTAGTGGTGTCGTGTATCCATATCCTGTGATAGATAAAGTTTTTGATGAAAAAGAAGATCAGGAATATTGTGCTTTATTTTTGGAAAATGAGTATTTAAAAATTATGATCCTTCCTGAGTTAGGTGGGCGGATCCAGATGGCCTATGATAAAACCAACGATTATCATTTTGTTTATCACAATCACGTCATAAAGCCGGCATTAGTAGGTCTTACAGGACCTTGGATATCCGGAGGAATTGAATTTAACTGGCCACAACATCATCGTCCGAGTACCTTTAATCCGGTGGATTATACGATCGAAGAAAATGAAGATGGAAGTAAAACCGTCTGGGTCAATGAGACAGAGATCATGTTTCATACCAAGGGTATGGCAGGAATGACACTCTATCCCGATTATGCTTATCTTGAAATAACAGGGAAATTGTATAATCGAACCTTGTTCCCACAGACTTTCCTTTGGTGGGCTAATCCTGCTCTTCAAGTAGATGACCAATATCAGTCTGTCTTCCCTCCGGATGTAAACGCAGTATATGACCATGGAAAAAGAGATGTCTCCACCTTCCCTATTGCTACCGGTACTTATTATAAAGTAGATTATTCCCCTGGAACCGATATTTCAAAATATAAAAATATCCCTGTTCCCACTTCCTACATGGCAGTTGATTCGGACTTTGATTTTGTAGGAGGCTATGATCAGGGAAAAAAAGCAGGGATATTACATGTGGCAGACCATCATGTTTCGCCGGGAAAAAAACAATGGACCTGGGGAGCTGGTGACTTCGGAAAACGTTGGGATCGCCACCTTACTGATCCGAATGAAAAAGGAGAGTACCCTCCTTATATAGAGTTGATGACAGGTGTATATACTGACAATCAACCTGATTTTGGTTGGTTGATGCCCAATGAAAAGCGATTATTTAAACAATATTTCTTACCATACAAGAATATTGGATATGTGAAGAATGCAAGTAAAGATGCAGCTGTCAATTTAGAGGTAAAAGACCAAAAGATAACAGTACGAGTATATGTAATGTCAAAACAGGATAATATTCATATTACTTTGAGACACAAGAAGGAGATCTTATTCAAGGAAACAGTAAATTTATCTCCTGAAAAGAGTTTTGAAAAAGAAATTAGTGAAGAAAATATAGTAGAAAGCAATCTGTTCCTTGACGTTCTTAATAATGAACGAGAAAGGCTTATTAGTTATCAACCTGTTACCGAAAAAGAAGAAGCTATTCCTAAACCAGCTAAAGCTATTGGGAAACCTAAGGATGTAAAAACCAATGAAGAACTATACCTAGCGGGACTTCATCTTGAGCAATATCGTCATGCTACTTTCCTAGCTACGGATTATTATGAAGAAGCATTATCCCGTGACTCGTCAGATGCTCGTTGTAATAATGCCCTAGGACGTTGGTATTTAAAACATGGACAATTCGCTCAAGCAGTGCCCTATTTTCATAAGGCTATTGACAAATTGACCCGACATAACCCCAATCCCTATGATGGAGAACCATATTATAATTTAGGATTGTGTCTTTCTTATCTTGAAAGATGGGAGGAGGCTTATGGAGCTTTTTATAAGGCTTGTTGGAATGCAGCTTGGCAGGATAATGCCTATTTACAATTAGCTTGCATAGATTGCAGAAATGAAAAATGGGATAAAGCAATGGAGCATGTGGAGCATTCTTTATCACGAAATTATTATGGGATGAAAGCCCGTCATTTGAAAGCGATTTTATTAAGAAAAATGAATAAGGTAGAGGAGGCTGAAAAATGGATTGAGGAAACATTAACTATTGACCGGTTTGACTTTGGTTCTATAAATGAAAGAATAAAACTACTTTCATATAATAACGAGGAAAGTCAGGTGGAAAAACAAAAAGAAGAATTACATTCTCTGATGCGGGATTGGGAACAATCATATATTGAAATAGCCATTGATTATGCTCGTGCAGGATTTTATGGAGATGCTGTTTTATGGCTACAGCAAATTAGACACAGTCATTATCCAATGGTGCATTATTATCTGGCTTATTATTCTTCAATATTGGATCAAAAAAATGATAGAGATGAGGCTTTACAACGAGGATTTCAAAAGTCGCCTGATCGGGTATTTCCTAACCGATTAGAAGATATTTTGGTTTTACAATTTGTAATAAAAGAAAATAGATTGGATTATAAAGCCCCTTATTATTTGGGTAATTTATGGTATGATAAAAGACAGTACAATGAAGCCATGCAGTGTTGGGAACAATCAGTAGCCCTATGCGATGAATTTCCAACTGCACATCGCAATCTGGGAATTGCCTATTATAACAAATTAAATGAATCCGGTAAAGCATTGTTGGAATATGAGAAGGCATTTGATAATGATTCAAAAGATGCCCGGATTCTTTTTGAGTTAGATCAGTTGTATAAAAGAAAGAATAAATCTATAGAAGAGCGATTGGCGTTTTTGGACAACCATGTTTCCATAGTAAAAGAACGAGACGATCTGTATATTGAATACGTGACCTTGCACAACCTATTGGGAAATTATAAAAAGGCTCTTCAATTATTAGAAAGCAGAAATTTTCATCCCTGGGAAGGTGGGGAAGGAAAGGTAATCAGGCAGTATGTTTATACAAAAATAGCATTGGCACAAGAGGCATTTGAAAGACAAGAATATGCATCAGCTATTCGATTGCTAGAAGATGCACAAGAATATCCCGAAAATCTAGGAGAAGGAAAGTTATATGTAGCTCAGGAAAATGATATTTTTTATCGATTGGGATATATATATGAAGCCGATGGGCAAATTTCTAAAGCAGAAAAGTATTTGAAGATGGCGACAGAAGGGATAGCCGAACCTACACAAGCTCTTTATTATAATGATCAAGATCCAGCCATGATTTTTTATCAGGGTTTGGCTTGGTTAAAATTGGGAAAAGAAGAAGAGGCAAAGAAATGTTTTGAAAACCTGATTAACTATGGCAAAATACATCTGAATAAAAAAGTAGAAACTGATTTTTTTGCCGTTTCTCTTCCGGATCTATCTGTTTTTGAGACGGATATTCAAAAACGAAATCAGATACATTGTCATTATTTAATGGGATTAGGATATCTAGGGCTGAAGAAAATAAACCAAGCTGAAAAACAGTTTAAGGAAGTTTTGAACATGGATGTTAGTCATCAGGGAGTAATAGGGCTATATTATAAGTCTGTAAAATTATCAATCTCATTCGGGGATTAAAACGAAAGTATCGGTGTCATCAAGCCTAAAGCAGCTTTCAGCCTTCCGTCTTCCGCCTTCGGCTTAATGAATATTCCTTTGTACCTTTGCGCTTCATGTTTAAACACTTAAAAGCACTCAATAAATACTTCGTCAAATACAAATGGCGGGTTATTTTAGGAATTATATTTATTGTTTGTTCTAACCTGATGGCGGTCATACCTGCACAAGTAGTGGGGTATATTCTGGATTTTGTAAAGAATAATGTGAAGCAGGTAGGGGAACGCATTATCCCGGATCAAAACTGGTTCCTTCATCTTACTTTTGACTGGATTAATAATGATACATTAATTACTGTTGTCGCCTATGGGGGAGCTGTCTTGCTGGCACTGGCATTACTAAAGGGCTTTTTTATGTTTCTAATGCGGGAGATGATTAATGTGATGTCGCGGTATATTGAAGTGGATTTAAAAGAAGAAATCTATTCGCATTATCAAAAGCTGGATTATAATTTTTTCAAAACACATAATACCGGAGATTTAATGAACCGTATTGCTACGGATGTAAGCCGGGTGCGTTATTATGTGGGACCTTCTCTGATGTATTCTACTAACTTGATTGTGTTAATCACGGTGAC
>DATGTY010000154.1:0-2327 GCA_035301605.1 Chitinophagaceae bacterium
AATATCATCATCATAAATCATATTTAGAGAAATCGTTGTCGCCAGGTATTTAGTGATTTTCAATGCAAGAAGATTAGTGAAATAAATATCTACATTTTGTGGGTTATGCTTATAATTTGAAAATAAATCTAATCGGCTGCTCAGGCTGATTGCATCACTAAATTCTTTTTCAAAACGGGCAGAGACAAATGCACCCATTTCATTGAATGAATGTGCTCCCGAATCTACTCCGAATTTTCCCTGGTCGGATAACAGATTGCTTCGAACAAATGTCCAGCGTTCTGTAATTGGAGAAATATAAAGCGTAAAATAATCAGTGGGTTTGAAACTCATACCTGCTGATACCAACAAATATGCAGGAGAAAGGAAATCGGAATTTAAGGTTCTGGGTTCATCATCATCGTAAAGATATCCTGTAGAGAATTGAGTTTTGAAATCGGCTAATACACTATAAGACCACTTACTACTATCTGATGTGGCATAGCCTAATTGGGAAGTTAAATATAGATGATCATCACTTTTCCGATAGCCTGTACTGCTGGTTTTGGTATAGCCATAAGCTAAATCAACAATATTTTTCCAACTAATTCTATCTCTTTTGTAAGAAGTATAGCCATTGAATAAGCCGGTTAGGCTGAAAGATGACTTGTCTCCCCCGGCAGCCCAATGGGACAATGCACTTTGTCCAAGGTTTAAATGGAATATCCCTCCGAATTGCCATGTGTTGCTACTGGTGTCATCAATATTAATATTTCCTTGCGCATCTTCCACCAGACTCTGTATATTTTCATCCTGCGCATACAATTGTGAAATGTTAAAGAAGATGAATGCAGACGTAAGAATAACGGATAAAACTTTCATAATGATTTAATTCTTAATAGGATGCAAAAATAATGTATCTTTTCTAAAAAACATAGAGTGAATGATTGCTTCTTTTATTTTGATATTTAATAGGATTGAGAATTTATTGCCTGCATTGAATAGAAGCATAAATTTTACTCCTGCTGTGATTATAATAACTTGTTGTATATTTATGTAGCGATTATGTCCGGATTAAACTTGTTTTCGTTAATAGATTTATTTTTACCCAGACTTTGTCCAGGCTGTGGACAAAGTCTGAGTAGGGGAGAAGAAGAATTGTGTGTCAATTGCCTAGCTACATTACCGGAAACAGGATTTTGCGAGAAACCGGAAAATCCTGTTAATCGCAAGTTTATAGGTAGGTTTAAGTTTGAATATGCTGCGGCATGCTATTACTTTCATAAATCTTCCACTGTTCAGCATATTATCCATCATTTCAAGTATAAAAACAGGCGTAAAACGGCTCTTTTTATGGGACGCCAAATGGGTGCTATTTTGAAGGATACAAGCATAGAGGAGGCTATAGATGGTATTGTACCGGTTCCGCTTCATTCTCGAAAAGAGAGAAAAAGAGGGTATAACCAATCAAAACTTCTAGGAGATGGCATATCTGAGGTATTAGAAATTCCCGTCTATTCCAAATTGTTGAAACGTATCTCTTATACCCAAACGCAAACAAAACTGAATGCGGTTCAACGTTGGCAGAATGTGAAAGATGTTTTTAAGGTATCAAACAAAAGTAAATGCGCCGATATGCATCTTTTGCTTGTAGATGACGTGGTTACATCGGGAGCCACTTTGGAGGCTTGTGCAAGAGAATTATCAAAATTAGAAAATGTGAAAGTCAGTATGATCGCTTTAGCAGCTGCGAGTCATTAATTTAATATGGATAAACAATCGCTATGCTGGCTTGTTAAAACAGGCATGTGTACACTAAGTTATATTCCGGACAAAACTCAAAATAATACTTTCGTTATTACTTCCAATAGAGATGAATCCGTTAATCGTTCGGCGCAGATGCCTAAAAAATATGATGAATATCAAACACAACTTTATTACCCAAAAGATAAAAAAGCGGGGGGGACGTGGATTGGAATTAGCCGCATGAATATTTTTATGTCACTTATGAATGGCGCTTTTCATAAACACAAAAGAAAGAAAGCATACAAGAAAAGTCGTGGTATTGTTTTGAAGGAGTTGCTCTCATCTTCGGCTATTTTTAAAACAATAGATACTTATGATTTTCAGGGAATAGAACCTTTTTTTAGTATTTTGGTTACCTGGGATACGCATGTTAAAATCCATGAGTTGGTTTGGGATGGAACAAAAATTTTTCTAAATGAAAAAGATGCAGATAAGCCACATTTATGGTCTTCCATGATGAGTTATTCTTCTGAACAACATAATAAAAAGATCTTTGAATTTCAGCGTTTTTTGAAAAGACACAAGCAGGTATCTCCTGAATT